>JARRQC010000294.1:0-3749 GCA_037382165.1 bacterium
CCATAAATTTCAATGGGAGTTTCATGGGCACTGCTTCAAAACTGACCTCGGTTTGTTCAGGAAAAAATTCATGGTCAGGACCATAGATATGACGAACCAGATATTCACCATTCTTCCTGGTAGCGATCAGCATGGAATGGACTTTTGCCTCAGATTGGGTAATGGTTATGTCCACGGTCACCCAGTCAGACCGCTTATCCAGTGAAACCAGCTTATACACAATCGTATCCCCGCTCTCACTGATAGGGATGGCCTGACTCTCCATTTGAAGAAAGTCCCGGTACTGTCCTATGATCCCATGCCTGGGAAGAAAGGTGATCCCTTTACTCTCTATCTTCGGTTTTTTTCCTTTTTCAAGGGTGAGGGCGACAACTTTTTCAGGCATATCGAATCCGGGCACATCCAACTCGATATCAATGATGCAGGAGATGGTATGAAATGCGGTATCAGCTTTCAACACCTCCTTCAACACTTCAGGGAGTTCCCCCGCAAAGGCTCCTTTCACCCAGCACCCGGCGATCAGCAACAGCCCAACTGAGTAAATCCAACTCCTCATTATTCAGTAATTTTCATTCTGTTAAAATAGTAATACGCCATGGATAGAAAAAATATCTGATGGCCCAGCAGTACTGCTGCTGACTTATAAATGAGTCTGAATTCCACTTCATTAAAATAGAAAATCTGCCATTGGGCCATATGCCATGTAAAGAGTAGATGCTTCCAGGATTCAAAGATGCCCATTCCAAAAGTCTGCAACAAGGTGGAAACGATCAGAATACCCAGTGAGACCAGGATAGCCGCCAGTGAATTTCGCAGCAGCACTGAAAAAAAGATCGAAATGGCAGCAAAAGTCATCATCCCCAACGTGCCGAACAACAATGCCAGGCAAAATCGCCACCAAACCTCATGCGCTTCGATAATCTGAACTCCTGCATTGAAAATCAGCAAATCGCCGCTGCCAAAAACCAGTTGCGCCGGTAAAAACATGATCAAACCGCAGAAAAGCATAAAAAAGAAGATATAAATCAGTGCTGCCCATATCTTTGCGGTCAACCATTGTGCACGGCTCCAGGTGGAAGAGAGGATTAACCGGATGGTTCCGGCTTCGAATTCGCCCGAGACCAAATCGCCGGTTACAATGACCAGCAGCACCGGAATATGGACCCAGAGCATATTGAGTGCCACATAGGAGATCAGGTGACTATTCACCAGTTTGCCGGAAATAATAAACTGATCGGAGAAAGGTTCGAGCAACAATCCAAACATTTCCTGCCCTTCGAGGGCCAATCCGAGGTTAATTAAAAACATCAATACAGCCATTACTGCAAAAGTCAGCCAGACGCGTGGCTGACGGATGAGTTTATATGTTTCGAACTGTATGAGCCTGATCATTGGATAATCTCAGCGTATTTTGATTGCAACAAATCGGCACGTTGAATTTTATAGGGGATGTAACCAGATTTGGCCCATTTACCCACAGCTTCCCCTGTTTCGGTTGTGCTCAAACGGGTCTCCCAGCACCATGGATCCTCCCGAACCATTTTTCCTTCGGCCGTTTCTTCCAGCAGCGATATCGGAGGTTCCTGTTCAAACCAGAATCTCACCCTGTTGCGCTTGTTCTTAAAATCCGAGAGACGCCCCGCCACATGCACCTTGCCGTCATTCAGCAAAACAAAATCATCCGCCAGTTCCTCCAGGTCCGTGAGCAGATGGGATGAAACAAGCACCGCTTTATTTTTTTCCGCAGCCATCTTTGTAATCAAATTCATCACAAACTGTTTTACTTCAGGATCCAGTCCATTGAAAGGTTCATCGAGCACAAGAATCGAAGGATCCCCCAGAAGCGCTTGAGCAACACCCAGTCGTTGTTTCATTCCATTCGAAAACTTGCGTACTCTTTTTAAAGCAGAATGGTCCAGCCCGACCATCCGCAGCAATTCAGAAACGGATTGGTCGGCGTTACGTATCTTTTTCAGCAGGAAAAGATTTTGCCGCGCATTCAGATTTTTGTAGAAATCGGGTCCTTCAATAAAAAATCCGGCACTTCGATGAATTTCGGAAGGGGATGAGAGTGATTTTCCGTTCAATATCAGGGTTCCCCTTTCTGGTTTGACCAGCCCTCCCATGATCCGCATAATAGAACTTTTTCCAGCACCATTCGGACCTATTAAAGCCAGAATCCTGCCAGGATAAAGCTGAAAAGAAACATCATTGACAACCTTTTGCCGGCCGTAGCGTAGCTCAAGGTTCCTAACATCGAGCAGCGGGGCTACCATAAAAAATATTTGGAGAGATAGGTTTTAACGAAAAGTGTTTTGCTCCAGTATTCTTTGGTAAACAGCACCCGGGGCCTTTTTAAAATCAGGGTAGGCAGCACGTGATACCACCGAAAACCAGACGCGAAAGTGAGCCTTCTCAATTCCATTCCAAAATCAAATTCCCTGGCTGCCACAGCGATGGCATCTCGCTGACACCTCGAATAGATAAAAGGTTTCAGGAGCCTTGCATCAAAACCATATTCATAGAACTTATCTTTGATCATTTTATAATTCTGGTAGCGGCTTCGGGCATCGAATTGACTGAAAAAGACAAGTGAGAAGAAATAGAGGGAAGCGTATCCAAACAATATCAACTTCCATACGGCTTCTCCACTTTTCAGCTGAATCAGAAATCCCTTTCCAAAAAAATAAACCATCAGAATACTGAACAATCCCATCATATGCAGCAGATAGCCCGTCTGGATGTAACGGATCACCCTCATCAGAAGAACCTTTCGCTCAGAATATATTTGCCTGTAGGATATGTGTGCGGATAACTCCATGCGTGGCATATCTATCGGGAGGGCTAATAGATTTAGGTTTGGTTGATTTGGGTTAATTATTAATATATTACTGCTTATCAGTAAAATAAAACAATGATAGCAAATAATTACATGAATAAGATACTAAAAAAAGGATTCCAGTTGTTAAATTTGGTCCTGGCAGCGCTGGTTATTTACTCCAGCATCATTGGAGCGTTTGTAC
The DNA here is from genome assembly GCA_037382165.1 of bacterium. Classification (GTDB taxonomy): domain Bacteria; phylum Bacteroidota; class Bacteroidia; order Bacteroidales; family F082; genus JAADID01. The sequence goes on from JARRQC010000294.1 coordinate 3,024, forward strand.
CGGACAACTGGAAAGAGGAAAGGCAGGACCGGAAGGAAGAACAAATCATTCTCAATGGATTGAAAACAAAATGGTAAAATAATAAGCCCTCATGAGACATATTCTCCCCCTTGCTGTTTTTCTTTTTATTTTCCATATCCCACTCTACGCGCAGGTTTCTGCAGATGTTGATCTTCACGCTCTGGATGCATACTTTGCTCAGATGGTTGAGGATTGGGATGTTCCGGCTGCATCCATTGGAATTGTAAAGGACGGGAATCTGGTATTTGAAGGAAACTATGGGGTTCTTAAAGTAGGGGAAGCGGGGAAGCCGGATTCCAACACACTTTACGCCATAGCCTCCAATTCCAAAGCATTCACCTCAGCGATCATCGGAATGCTGGTTCAGGAAGGAAAACTTGACTGGAACGATCAGGTAAAGGAGTACTTACCCTATTTTGAATTATATGATCCCTGGGTGAGTGACAAAGTCACCATCAGGGACCTCCTTTCACACAGGGTTGGGTTGGGGACTTTCAGCGGGGACGTGATCTGGTATAAGTCATCCCTGACCTCGGAAGAAATTATCCGGCGGGCCAGGTACCTGCCACCTGCTTTTGAATTCAGGGCCGGTTACGGATACTCCAACCTGATGTTCATTACGGCCGGTGAAATAGGAGGTGCTTACGGGTCGAGAAGTTGCGCTCCTCCACCTTGCGCTGGGCGCGCTCGATGCCTTTGGTCAAC
>JARRQC010000295.1:0-2952 GCA_037382165.1 bacterium
CAACCGGGATTCTACCATTAACTACAAGTTTGACATCTTCTACCATTTGGCCGGAGCTCATCTCGACGGTCAGGAAGCCCTTTATACCCTTTTTGACAAAATCCTCAATCTCTTTTTTAGGAAATGGCCAGAGCGTGATGGGTCTCAGCAATCCAACCTTAATGCCTTCCTCCCTGGCGAGTTGTATTGACTTTTGAGCGATACGCGCACTGGAGCCGTAGGCAACGATAATATAGTCGGCATCCTCACAGTTCAGCAACTCTGCCCTTACTTCCTTTTCCTGGATCTTCGCATATTTCTTTTGCAGCTTTTGGTTGTGTTCTTCCAGTCGGTGCTGATCCAGGTCCAGGCTGGTGATTATTCTTCTTTCCTTACCCGGTGGTTTGCCATTGGTAGCCCATGGGTTTTTATCAATAACCTCTTCATCGGATAACCTCGGGATCGGATCGAACAACTCCACCTTTTCCATCATCTGGCCGATCAGACCGTCAGAAACGATAAGTACGGGTGTACGATAATCAAAAGCCAGGTCAAAGGCGAGCGGAACAAAATCAGACATTTCCTGAACGGAAGAAGGCGCCAGGACGATCAGCCGGTAATCGCCATGTCCACCCCCCTTAACCGATTGAAAATAATCCGATTGTGCCGGTTGGATGTCACCCAGGCCGGGTCCTCCCCTAACGACGTTTACCACCACACAAGGAATTTCCGCTCCCGCCAGGTAGGAAAGTCCTTCCTGCATGAGGCTGATACCCGGACTTGATGAGGAGGTCATCACTTTCTTTCCTGAACCTCCCCCTCCGTATAGCATATTTATTGAGGCAACCTCGCTTTCCGCCTGCAAAACCACCATGCCAGTCCTGTCATATGGCTTTTCTGCCATAAGGTATTCAATGACCTCTGACTGGGGTGTAATCGGGTATCCGAAATATCCGTCAACACCTGCACGGATCGCTGCTTCAGCAAGTGCTTCGTTACCTTTCATCAATTTTAATTCGCCCATTGTAATCTTCTTTATCTTTTTAAGCGGTCATCTTTACCCGGTAGACCGTGATGACACCATCCGGGCAAACTATGGAGCAATTGGAACATCCGGTACAAGCCTCCGGTGATTCCATATATGCATAATTGTACCCCTTTCCGTTCACATCTTTTGCCAACGCGATGACGTCTGTCGGACAGGCCGGCACGCATACGCCACAACCTTTACACCCTTCAACATCCACCACGATAGCGCCTCTAACTTTTGCCATAAATGCGATTTAAAAAATTTGCAATAAAGTGGTGTACGAATTTACAATTTAATCCTGAAGCAGGCCTAAAAAATAGGCTTTCGAATACTATTTATATTGGGTTTAAAATAGGAAATCCGCGATTTCAAGGCAGGCGGTTTTTTTATGACCATCGCATGTATCTCAGACAGACAGTACGCCGGCCGTATCACGAAGATACTGCCTGAGCTTCTTACGCCGGTATTGCATCACCCAGCGGGGATGTGGCAATGGAATGATTTCGTCAAAAAGGCTGAGCTCCTGGTTTAATTGCTTCAGGTATTCGAAGTTCTTTCCCTGTCCAAGGCAATAGCACTTCCGTGAATTGATACCCAAACCGATCTGTTCGACCAGCGATTTGACGATGAAAGGCTTGAGGTGATGCATCAATTCCCGTGAGTCATAATAGTTGAAATTTCTCCCATCTTTCATAAAACCCAGCGGACTGACAGCCCCGATAAAATAATGTTTGTAAAACTGATCAGGACCACCCATTATATCTATGAGACGGTAGATAAAATCGGATGAAAGCTCCGGCCTGGGATCAAAATCATTCTGTATGCCGCAAGCTGAACCCAGCCGGATAGGATCGGTAAACGGTATGCCTGTGACACCGGCACCAAACCTGCCGGGATTGATCCCCAGTATCAATCTCCTCCCATGATCATCCTGATAATATTTATGGTAGAAGGCCTCGCAAATCTTCATAACAGCATCATCTTTATAAGGATTCATCAACTCGATTCCTCCGGGCAATGATCTGGTGACATGCAGTGACCGATAAAAATCAATCGTCCTTTCTGCGAAAGTTTTTTGGTTACCGGAAATTACAGGTGACACCCCGGGTGTATTTTTTTCATTCATATCAACTCCAGACACCCGCTATGGCGTTTCCGCAATGGGCGCAATTCCCGTCTATTATATGCTGATTCAAAATACGAAAGCCATTCCTTTCAACTACCATTTTCTTACAGGCGGGGCAGAAAGTATGCTGTCCTTCGCTGCCGGGCACATTGCCGATATATACATAGTGCAAGCCTTCCGCCTGCGCGATCTCATAAGCCTGGAACAAAGTGTCCACCGGGGTGGATGGCAGGTTGGTCAGTTTGTAATCGGGATGGAAACGGCTGAAATGCAAAGGATTATCAGCAAATCCATTCTCTGCCAGCCATTGGCAAAGTTTTTTAATCTCATCCAGATCATCTGTCCAGGAAGGTACCACCAGGTTGGTAATTTCAAGCCAAACCCCCTCTTCCTTAAGGATCTTCAGTGTGTTCAGCACGGGATCCAGCGTTCCAGCATTCAGCATTTCATAGGTTTCATTACTAAGAGATTTCAGGTCAATATTCGCTGCATCCAGGTAGGGACATATTTCCCTGAGGGGTTGGTCATTGATATAACCGGCAGAGATAAAGACATTCTTTAGTCCTTTTACCTTTGCAATTTGCGCTGTATCATATACATATTCATAAAAAATAATCGGTTCCGAATAGGTATAGGCTATTGATTTTGTCTCGTATTTCACTGCCTCATTCACCACCTGGTCGGGCATGAGATCATAATTCCTGGTCTCATAGGGGCTTTTCTGTGAAATCGTCCAGTTCTGGCAATTCAGACAGGCGAGGTTACAGCCAGCGGTAGCTATAGAATATGCAAGGGACGATGGCAGAAAGTGATAGAG
>JARRQC010000296.1:0-3342 GCA_037382165.1 bacterium
AGACTGTGAGGATAACAGAAAACCACGATAAAAGAACAAGTGGAACCAAATAATAAAACTACCATTGTCTGCTTCGGACCAGGACCGAAATTTAAGGGAGGTATTGCCAATTACAACACTTCCCTGGCCAAAGCCCTCGACAAACAGGAGCATACGGAAGTGCATATCGTCTCCTGGACCCAGCAATACCCGGCCATCATCCCCAGGGACTTCATTGACCGCAAAAGTAAAACGGACCTGCTCAAGGGAACGGAGATAAGGGTACATTACATTACGAATTACAACAATCCGGCAAGCTGGAATGCCACCGTAAAGCTGATCGTCGGACTGCGGCCAGATAAAGTGATCTTTCAGTGGGCTATCGCCGTACAGGGAATACCTTTGGGGTATATCGCCCGCAAGCTGAAAAAGCATCACCAGATAGAGGTGATCTTTGACCTTCATTTCGTGATACAGAAAGAGGGCAGTTCACTGGATAATAATTTGACAAAGCTAGGCATTCGACATGCCGATTCCTATATTGTCCACGCTCCGACTTTGATGTCGAAGCCCAGAAAAAAGCCTGGGGATTGAATCGTCATGTGTTCCTCTTTTTTGGTTTTATCAGGAAATACAAGGGCCTGCACAATGTGATCGAAGCATTTTCGAAAGTCGCCAGGCAAAGGGATGATGTTTCACTGATGATCATCGGGGAAGCTTTCTGGAATACACTCGACAAAAAGAAATTTGCAACGAAACTGAAAAGTGCCACCTTTGGCGTAGCGAAAACCCTGTTTCTGAAAAAGCAGGATGACGAACGCGATTACAATCCTCTGGCGCGAATTGAGGAATTGGGAATAGAGGATAAAATTTACCAGTTTATTGATTTTGTCCCCAACGAAGATGTACACAAGTATTTCCAGGTCAGTGACGCTATTATGCTGTTTTACCTGACAGCTACCCCGTCGGGCATTGAATCTATCGCCTATAATTTTAAAATGCCCATGCTGGCGACAAAGGTGGGCCACTTCACGGAAACGGTAAAGGATGGCTACAACGGATACCTGGCCGAACCGGATAATATCGATTCGATGGCGGAGGTGATGCTCAAATCCATCGAGCAGCCTATCGACAGGTCAAATGTGGCAGCCTCCGCAGGAGACATGAGCTGGGAGAATTATGCGCTGGAAATCCTGCGTTAGTTCGTTTCCAGTTCAGACCGGTCCCTCTTTGATGAAGACTTTTCTTAGTAGTTTTGTAGTATTTCCAACCTACTGATGAGCAGGAACAAACAATATGTGCGCTTTTTGATCTGGCGATCAAAATGGATTTCCGACAAGACATTCGTATTGATCCTGAGTGTGCTCATCGGACTGGTAGCCGGCCTGGCTGCCGCATTGCTCAAGTTTACGGTCATCTCTATCGAAGATTGGCTTTTTACTCGTTTTGACCCGGGGCACGATGTATTGATATTTCTCGTATTACCCCTGGTGGGTATCCTGCTGACGGTTCTCTTCCTGAAGTTTATCATCCGCGATCCGGTCGGTCATGGGGTGCCGCGGATCTTATATGTCATCTCCAAACTGGATGCGAGCATGCAGCGTCATAAGATATTCTCTTCGCTTGTCGGCGGTTCGCTCACTGCCGGATTTGGGGGGTCGGTGGGACTTGAGTCACCCATTATCTCTACCGGGGCCTCCATCGGATCTACCATCGGGCAGGTTTTGCGGATGGGTTACAAGCATAAGACACTGCTCATTGGTTGCGGGGCAGCCGGGGCGATGGCATCTATTTTTACGACACCTATCGCCGCTGTCATCTTTGCCTTCGAAGTGCTCATGCTGGAATTGTCCACTTCCGCGCTGATCCCCCTTCTGCTGGCCTCTGTAACCGGTGCCGTGACAACTAAGATACTCACCGCAGAAAGATATCTTGTCCACTTTAAGGTGTCCCAGGAGTTCGCTGTCAATGATCTGCCGTTTTTTATCATTTTGGGAATCATCGCTGGCTTTATTTCCGTTTATTTCCATTTTATGCATTTTACCATTATCCGCTGGTTCAGCAGGATCAACTCCCTCTGGACGAAATGGATAATTGGAGGGTCTTTACTGGGAATTCTGATCTATCTTTTTCCACCACTCTTTTCTGAAGGTTATGACAGCATACGTACCATCGTCAGTGGGAATTCGTCCCAGCTTCTTGAGTACACTTTCTTTTCGGGAAGCGACCTGATCTGGGTGCTGATCGGGTTTACGGCACTGCTTGTTGTTTTTAAGGTTATCGCCACTACGCTGACAACGGAAGCCGGCGGAGTGGGAGGGATCTTCGCACCGGCCGCTGTTATGGGCGGTTTTTCAGGTTTTGTCGTGTCGCGAACCTTTAATACGCTTTTTGAAGGATTTGGTTTACATGAGGGGAATTTCACCCTGGTGGGCATGGCATCGGTACTGGGAGGTGTACTTCTCGCGCCGCTGACAGCCATTTTCCTCATTGCTGAAATGGCCAACGGCTATGAATTGATCGTGCCACTGATGCTCTCCACTTCGATCGCCTTCCTTATCGCCAAAACCTTCAACAAACATTCCATCTTTACCCAGACACTGTTCGAAAAAGGGGATATGTTCCAGATACGGGATACAGCCGCTATCAAACAACTGAAGATCAAAAACCTGCTGGAAAAGGACGTTTATACTGTCCAGATCACAGGTAAACTGGGGGATTTGATTCCTGTAATTAAAAAATCGAGCAGGAACCTGTTTGTCGTACTTGATGAAGATAAAACCTTCATCGGGCTTATCCTGCTGGATCACGTGCGCGGAGATATGTTCGATGTCGATAAATATGACAAACCCATCTCCGACTACCTTTACAATCCGATGGATGATGAAAAAGTGCCGCTTAGCCATGATGTGCAGGAAATTATCAATAAATTTAACCGCACGGGAAGGTATAATATGGTTGTGCTTGATGGCAACAAGTATGTGGGGATCGTTTCACGTGCCAATGTCCTGAAAGCCTACCGGGAGAATATGATCTCCGGTTTTGATGAATAAGAAATGCCCTGAAAGGAGGCAGTGAAAACCTGAAGTGATTTGTCATTTAAATAATATATTAAACTGTAAATGAACGCAAAACAAATAATAATAAATTCCATTGAGGTTAAAAAGCAAATCCTGGAAAGCGAAGAACTGATCTCTGACATTGAACGTGCCGCTCAGCTGGCAGTAGAGACCTTCAGGGCAGGAGGGAAGGTGCTTTTTTGCGGTAACGGTGGAAGTGCGGCTGATGCACAACACCTGGCAGCCGAATTGTCGGGAAGGTTAAACTATGACCGGCCGCCGCTTTATGCTGAAGCCTTACATG
>JARRQC010000297.1:0-3853 GCA_037382165.1 bacterium
TGCACCCGATGGACATAAAATTCATCCGGTGGGTGATCCCCGTGCCGAATAAGAAGTCGAATTGCAGGTTATCGTTGGCAAGAAAGGTGAAACCCGTATCGAAATTAAGTATGAATTCCTCAAGGTCAGGCACATTACCATAGGGTTCCAGGAATATAGCCAGGCGTTCGTTTATTCCGATACCAAGCGACAGGGAATAAACGATGATCCCTTTTCCAAAACCGAAATAGTCGTAACCCACATTATAACCCAGTCCCATATTTTCGGTCAGGGTATGTGAGATGCTCAACTTGTTAATGGTTCCAAAATTCTCAATCGATACCCCGTTTGTTCCTGTAGGAACCAGGAGGTGTGTCAGGAAGGCGATCTGTGTGTTGCGGTCACTGCCGCCGAGGAGCCGGATCTTGGTGCCGATCTGCAGGTCGTCAATGCCCTGGTACGTTTCATCTTCGACTTTCAGACTCAAAAACTGGCTGACCAGTCTGATCTCAATGATATCTGCCAGCCCATACCTGAACAAGTTCGTTGGTAGTAAAAGTATGCGGGCGGAAGGATTCGTATATTCTTCATAGCCCAGGAAAAGACCGCTCTCGACCTGGAGACTTCCTCCGGGCACCGTTGCAGCGCTTTCCGTCTGGTCCGGCCTATCGGTAAGGATCTGTGCTTCTATATTGCTGAAAATAAACAGTAGTAAAATGAACCACAGAATAGACTTATTCATTACTGATATGTAGTTTCTACATATAGTAAAGTTAATAATCTGATGATTATGGCAAATATAATTTTTACAGGTGGTGTTGTAGGGAAATATGGGGAATAAGACAAATACAAAATACTTTAAAATAGACAATTGCACCCTGCAATTTCAAAACATGATAGAAAGGCATTATTCATCAGCAACCTCGGAATTTAGTCCGGGTAAGGCAGGAGATTTAACGATGTAGACGATTGAATGAAATAGTGAAACCTGAGATGTAGGCGATTGAACGAGTTAACGAAGTGGATGAGGTTTTGCTCCCCTCGGGACCCTGGACTCTGAACTCCTCAGATCTTATTTTTTCTTTCCCTTTTCGAATGGGTAAGGATCAGGCCAGCGATCCAAAGGATGACACCCCAGGTAAGGATCCAGGCAAGGAGCAAGGTTCCGCTGAGTGTCATCGGAACAAGGACGGTTGTGGTGAAGACCAGGCTGGCATGTGTTAATATAACCAAGGGTAAGCTATCCGTCTGGTCGTAGATCCAGACCATGATCACCCTGAAAGGTGGCAACCAGGCGAACAAACGGCCTAGCAGGACCAGGAAGGGAAGGCCTGCATAGAAGCTATCCGATTCCCAGAACAATATAAAATGCCACGCACCCCACAAAACACCGACAGTAAGTCCGGTGGTTCGAAGGGTATGCCGTTGCAGCATCCTGGGGATTAGAAAACCTGTCCAGCCGATTTCCTCAAACAGCCCGACCATTATGCCTGCCAGGACCCCATTCATAATCATCCTTGATCCCTGGTCTGAAAGCTGTATAGAAGGCTGAAACTGACTGGAAAACAAGGATAATAGAAGGAGTATTAATATTGCCGCCACTGGAGGGGCAAAAAGGGCGAAGGCATACCAGTGAATGCCAGCCCTCCACTTCATCAGTCTTGCTCTTAACTCGGTAAATCCACGCTTGCCTTCGGTGAGTCCTGTCATTAACAGACCTGCAGCACTCGGGCCCAGCAGCATGGAGATATATAATACCGGCAAGAGGTCCGCTGACCTTTCCGGATCGATCGGGAGGTTGTTTGGCCCGGCGAGGATGATTACAAGGCCCCATGACAGGAGGACCGTGAGCAAGAAATAGATACTTGAAGCGAATTTTCGGAGGACATGCATGGTTTGTTCACGGAAATAAAGTAAAATTAAAAATTTAATCAGTTCGACTTCAAGTATAAAAGATGCTTATGCATCTTGATCCCGGAACATTTTACAAACCTGTCCGCGCTGGCGAAATGATGGTGTAGCGAAAATTTTTATGCCTGCTCCCCTCGGAACTCATCAGATATAACGATTGAGCGATGTAGGCGATTGAACGATGTAACGATGTAAATGAAGCCTGAACTCCTTGGGAATGGGGACTCACGAACTTATGACATAAAATTGGCAATGCTGTATTTTGAACGTGAAATTTGAAAGGGTGAGGTGCAGTCTAAACTTCTTGAGCCTAAAGGCTATTTAGAAACCCTGTCAGGGGCCAGCTCATTGTCAATCAGGGCAATGATCTTATTTATTTTATAAATGGTGCGGTCATACACCTCATCTTTTTCCCGCATGATCTCCATCATCATGGAAAAACGGTTTTTAAATTCGAATTGATACAGTTCCTCCGGTCTTTCGATCTGGACGGTTTGAAAATCAAGGTATTTTATCAGATCGGGTATGGCGATCAGTTTGATGACATCGAAATGAATATCTTCCATTTTGTTGATATAGACATACGATTCCTCCAGCCGTTGGAGCTCCTCCAGGATGTTGTTGTTCTGAATAAGCTTCAGCTGACCGCTTTGCAATAGGGTTTCATAGATGTTATTGACACGGTGAAAATCGGAATACCGGAACAGATTCAGGGCATATGCTGCCAGCGTATCTGCCTGGCTGAGATCTTTCGTTTCGATGATCCCAACCGCCTTCCGGAACTGGACCAAATAGCGGTCGTTATACTCAATGTTCCTTGAGATCAATCCTTTATCTTCGATGAGCTGGCGCTTGATATTCTGATAGTAAATCGTTTCCGCTCTTTTATTGTTCCTGTTTTCATTCCACTTGCTTACCTGAAACGCCAGCAGCACACCGATCATGATGAGGAGGATCTCTCCAATGGCATAAGCTGTGTACCGTTTCAATCCTCCTTCCAGGATCAGCGATTTCCTGATTTTTCTGAAGAATTTCATCAGTGGTTTTTATTTCTTAGTAAACTTCTGAGAACTCACCTGATAATTTTATTAAATATCATGCGTTAAGCCTGTGTCAGTAATTTAAGGTCTTACAATCATTTCCTCATTCCCCGATCCGTTTGATCCATGGCAGGGGAAGTTTTACCGTAGTGAAGATACGAGAAAAAGCCAGGAAATGAAAATGGATACGACCTTTGGCGAGCACAAGCCAATTCCCACTTCTCACCCCGACCCCTGAAGGGAAAATTTCGCGAATAGAAAAGGTTTGGATCGTTGATGAGCATTGAATATCTGCACCACAATCAATTTCCACCTAATTTCCCACTTCTCAGTAATATCCTTCCGCAATAGCCCCCACGGCCAGCGTCACCCAGATGATCAGGATTCCGAGGACAATCTTTATGAGGTAATGGATGGATAAACCGAACCTTTTACTGATAAAATCATTCACCGGAGGGTAATAGACAAAGGAAAGAACAAGGAAAGCAACGCCAAGACCGGGATCGTTCCCGCGATAGAGATTCAATATGCCGTCAATGAAAACAGCGATGCCGAAAAGCCAGCTGATTATGTATGAAAACATCGGGTTGTTTATAGGTTGTAACGGTGAAAAGGATCGTTAAGTGTATTGTTGCAGTGGTGTTTTTATTTTCTGGCGCATGAAATCTTCGCATGCATCTTGAGCTTGCGGGGCGAGATACGTGTTACGGGGTGCTGAGGTAGTATTTCAAAAAATGTGTCTGTAGTCTTGAAGTGATAGTTTCTTCATTTCAAAAATACCTGTTTTTTCTTTTTCAGGAAGGCTGAATTCAGCCTTCCTGAATTGAAGTATATTCTTTAAAGAGTTTTATTTCCTTGTCCATCTTTGGTAATGCCCTGTAATAACTGGTCTTGTCCATAGCTGTTTTGGCCATAAGGACCAC
>JARRQC010000298.1:0-2933 GCA_037382165.1 bacterium
ATATATAAAAAACCCTATACGTTTTTATTTAAGAATGATTCTAAATAATTAAACTAAAGATCATATAATCAATAATATAGAATGGTTAAGAAAGAGATTGCATTTCCTGCATACCCAGCATAACAGTTGTTCTGAAACAGGGTTATTTACGATTCAATCGTTCTCCTTCAGGACCGTAAGATTCATCGGTCAGCAGATCATTTCAACTTTTTTGAAGCCATAAACCCTATGGCGAAGGTGGCGAAAGCAACCACGCTGATTGAACTCAATGGCATAAGGACCGCTGCAATAAGCGGTGACAGGGTACCCTGAACGGCAAAATAGATACCCACCAGGTTGTACAGAAAGGAGATGACAAAACTGATCTTTACCACATGCATGGCCACCCGGGTGAATCCGATAAAATCATGCAGCCTTCCGAACCTGCCCGATTCAATGATGGCATCGCAGGCGGGCGAAAAGCTGTAGATGTCATCCGCCACCGTAATGCCCACATCGCTGTGCAGCAGCGCCCCGGCGTCATTCAGCCCGTCTCCGATCATCAATATTTTATCGCCATTTTTCCGAAGTTTTGTAATGAAAGCCATTTTGTCGGTCGGGCTTTGGTTAAAATGCAATTCGGATCCGCTTCCGAATACCGGTTCCAGGTTGCTCCGTTCCGCTTCATTATCACCTGAAAGCAGGTACAGCCGGTATGTATCTTTCAGGCTGCCGATCACTTCCTCCAATCCCTGGCGGTATCGGTTTTGGATCCGGAAATACCCTTTTACACGATCCCCGAGATAAACATATACGCGTGTGGACCGGCTGGTTTCCTCTTTCCTTCCCGTCACAAATTCATCGGAACCAATGTTCAGCCTCGTATCGTCGCAGATGCCGGTAATGCCCATCCCGGGAATTTCCTTGTAGTGTTCGACTTCTATATCATCCGGAAGGTCAATATGCTGATGCAGTGTAACACTCATTGGATGGCTTGAATGAGCGGTGACCGACTTGATCATACTGAGTTCTTTCGCGGTAAGTTCCTCCCCCGACCATTTGATGTCCATCGCCCGGTTGAGTGTCAGCGTGCCCGTTTTATCGAAGACGATATCATCTATCTTGTTGAGGTTTTCTATGACCTGGGTATTCTTGATGTAGAAACCCCTTCTGCCAAAGGCACGCATGGTACTGCCAAAGGTAAAGGGCACGGTCAGTGCGAGTGCACAGGGGCAGGCAATGATCAGCACCGAAGTGAAGGCGAAGGTGGCGAGCGAAGGGTCATTGAAAAGCCAGTAAACGGCGGCGGACAGGGCGATCAGCAGGATAATCACTGTGAAATACTCACTCACCCGGTTGATAACCGTTTTCAGGCTTGATTTCATCTCGTACAGGCTGTCGCTCTGGTTCCATAATTGTGTCAGATAACTCTGGTCCACCTCCTTGATGACTTCCAGCGTGATCGTCCCGCCCACCTGGCGTCCGCCGGCAAATACCACCTCGCCGCTTGCTTTGGGTACGGGGATCGATTCCCCGGTAACGAAAGAGTAGTCTATATGGGCCGACCCGTTTATGATCCTTGAATCGACCGGTACCAGCTCCTGGTTTCGGATCAGGATACGGTCATCCTTTTGTACTTTCTCAAGGGGTATGTGTACCGGTTCTCCCCCCTCCAGTTTCGTCACCGCTACCGGGAAGTAGGATTTGTAATCCCGTTCGAAGGATAGTGCCTGGTAGGTCTTTCCCTGGTACCATTTTCCTATCAGCAACAAGAACACAAGACCTACCAGCGAATCAAAATAACCCACACCGTGCCCGGTAAAAATGTCCCAGGAACTTTGCAGGAACAAGGTGAAAATGCCAAGTGTGATCGGTACGTCGATGTTGATGATGCGGTGTTTAAGCCCTTTGAAGGCCGACAGGTAGTAATCCTTTGCGCTGTAGAAAACCACAGGCAGGGAGACAACAAAGCTGAGCCACCCGAAATAACCTTTGAACTCTTGTTCCAGCAGGTCTCCGCCGGGGAGGTATTCGGGAAAGTTGTACAGCATCACATTCAGCAGGCTGAAACCGGCGATACCGATTTGCAGCAGCAGGGTGCGGTTGCTGTCTTTCTTTTCCTTTCGGTCCAGCTTATCCAGTGTGATTTCAGGGATGTAATGTATGGAGGCCAGCAATTCGACCAGTTGCCTGAGGGATATCGTATCTTCCCGGTAGGTGATGCTGACCGTTTTTTTGGGGAAGTCTACAAAGGATTGCACGATACCGCTGTTAAGGGTATGCAGGTTTTCCAGCAGCCAGATGCAGGAAGCACAGTGAATGGTGGGGATGAAGAGGTCTATTTTGCTGATGCCGCCATCGGAGAAAGTGAGGAGCTTTTCCCTGATCTCATCCAGGTCGAGGTAGGCATATTTATCGCCATAATCGGGTTGCTCCAGCCGGATTCCCGACATAGGCTGTATTTCATAGTATTTGTCGAGTTCTTTTTCATTCAGGATCTGGTAAACCGTTTTGCAACCGTGGCAGCAGAAAGGTTTTTCTTCAAACATGATGGGATGTTTGCCGCAATCTTCCCCGCAATGCACACACTTTGCTCCCATACCCTGTCTATTGGTCAGCGCCCGTCTGCAATTGAATGCGCATGGTATCAGATTATTTTACGTCAGTGATCCTGTATTCCGGAAAAGTGACCGACCACATGCCTCGCGGATCGCCTTCCTTGAAATCAGTTGCCAGATCCTCCGGGTAAAGCTTCGCAATCATTTCAGCGACATCCGGCAGGATCTCTTTCCCGACTGTTCCGTGGCAGTTCAGGCACAGCGCATCCACATAGATCGGATAGTAAAAGACCGGGTTGCCCTCCTTATTCCACAGGATGGTCTCATGGGGTGGAACACTGCTGATGAATTCCAGAACGTAGGATTTATAGAGGTTGCTTTGATTTTCATTCATCG
>JARRQC010000299.1:0-3451 GCA_037382165.1 bacterium
CAATCCTGATCCCCGCCAGCAGGATCACCAATACTGGAATAAAAATGTATAAGTATGTCATTTCTGTTTGCTTATTATATAACGTTGTTCTTTGTTAAGTCTTTAAATGCTTTGCCCAGCTCCTCCATGTCATGAATAAATTCGTTCTTGAAAGATGTCCAGTCGTCTTCCCCCTCCTGCTTATATTCTTCCAGCTTTGTTTTCATATCTTCACTTTTTTGTTCAAGCATGGCAAGTTTCTTTTCCATGCCGATTCTGTTTTCTTCTTTTGCCGCTGCAATTTTTACTTTTAACTCAGCAATGCTCTCTTCATAACTGACTAAGATTTCTCCGTTTTCCACTTTGAATAGCTGGATTGAATCATTCAGTGTTTGGTTCAGCTCTTGATTTGCCACAACTACCTCCTCTTCTGCGTTCTGTAGTTTTTCCCGGGCTTTTTCTGTATCAGTGGTCGTTGACTGACAACCCGTGATCATGATACCTGCCATAGGCAAAGCTAAAGCGAGGATGTAAAATTTTTTCTTTTTTGTTTTCATAACACTCTCTTTTCTAAAATATATAACGCATGGCCAATGCAAATTCATCAGCCCATATACCTCTGTATCCCACTATATTCAAGGTGGGTTTCCAGTCAAGACTCAGACTGATGGGAAAACTGCTGAAACTATATTCCAGGCCCAGAATTCCATCGAGTCCCATCACCCTGTATTTTGCTCCCGGAGTACCCCATTCTGTATGATCGCCATTATAGAAACCCACATGCGCTCCACCCCCAACGTACCACTTCAAGACATCTGCATTAAACAGCGAGTTGTGGAGTTCATAAAGCCCGGTTATCCCAATCCCTTTCCATCGTATTGAGATGATCCCTTCCAGGGCCGACTTTTATCCAAGGAAATGTTTAGCAGTCAGCCCGTTATATAACCCCTCCCGCAACACCAGGCCAGTATCATAATCCTTTGTTCTTCCGATTGATACCAGACTGAATGTAATGATGCAGGCAAGAAATAACGTTTTTAAGTGTTTCAATGACTAATTCCCGGAAACATTTCGATTTTGAAAAACCTTCAGCAACAAAGTGATGATTGCCAATAGAAGCAGCATGTGGATACCCGCACCCGCATTGGTCCCGAAATATCCAATGGCCCAGGCAACAATGAGGAAAAAAGCCAGAAAGTAAGGCAAATTGCCCATCATTTAGCGGTTAATTGCTTGTTGAAAACAAGCCTGACAAGGATAATAAACAGAGCTGCTGCCAGTATTAGATGAACGGCTCCCACCGCGTGCAATCCCAAGAACACGATACCCCAGATTACGATCAGCAACCCGGCGATCACATAGAGTAAATTTTTCATTATTCTATCTTTAAGTTAAACTATATCATTACAGTTCATCCTTGAAGATAAAGGTAGTTCACCCTGGAAGGGAAAGCATTACACAATTAGGGATAAGAGTTACATCATTCACATGTTTCCTGCTGAGCGAACATGAGAACCCCGAATATGGGAGGAAGAAACCGATGTCATTTTGTCCTTTTCAGTTCATCCAGGAGCTCGTTCAAATGAACCGTGGCATAGGTTGAAGCATAATCAGATTTGGCATAGGGGATGATCAGTTCCTCGTTATGAATCATAGATCCGCAGGAATATACCACATTGGGAACGTATCCCTCCCGTTCTTCATTATTGGGAACCAGCAAAGGCGAACTCAACCTTCCTATCTCCTTTTCAGGTTGATCCAGATCAAACAGAGAGGCCCCCAGCACATATTCCCGCATGGGGCCGACCCCATGTGTGATCACCAGCCAACCCTCATTGGTTTCAATGGGTGAGCCGCAGTTTCCAATTTGAATGAATTCCCATGGGAATTTAGGCTGTTGCAACAAGGTTGCTTCTCGCCAGACCGTAACATTATCCGAATAGGCGATATAGTTATTAAAGCCGTCCAAACGGCATAGCATGGCATATTTGCCCTTTATTTTTCTGGGAAACATGGCCATCCCCTTGTTCTGTGCAATCTCTCCATGTAGCGGCAACACCCTGAAATGATAAAAATCCCTTGTATTTAGCAATTTAGGTAATATTGTAATGCCATCATAAGCCGTATATGTGGCATAATACATCACTTCCTGGTTATCATCTGTGAACTTCACGAAACGGGCATCTTCAATCCCATTATTCTCGTTTGAGGATACCGGGAAAATAACCCTTTCGGATATATTGGTATCTAAAGAAAATTCAAGTTCGTAATGCGACGAGGCCAGCCACATGATCTGGTTAAAAAACATCTCTTTATAGGTAGCCAGGTGGTGCAGTGTCTTTTTATCTTCTTCAATGCACTGGCGAAGTTCGCCATAGGTAAATTGATCTCCGAGCTTATCCAGTATTAAACCGGCTGGAATGATTCCCTGAAAATCCTTCATTTCATTCAGCTTACGTTGGAAGGAGGCTTTGTCATAAACATGCCGGCGGATATGCTCTGCCTCCTCCAGCAACGTACCAACAGGTTCCATTTTCAGGTTGTTTTCTTTATCGAGCAAACCAGTTCGAAAGACGATGGAAGAAATGTGGCCTTCCCCTGTTGCCCTGAAGCTGATGATGACCCTTTTCTGGCCCTTCCCGGTCTCGGACTGATCAGGATGTTCAACCATTGACGGATTAAAGAAGGCTGCCGATTCAATGGAATATTCCATTGTAAAATAGGCCCCGATCAATATTTTCCTGGAATAGTCGAGCATTTCAGGATTAATACCCAGCTGAGTAAACAGGTGAACTATCCTGTCAAAGTGCTTCTCAAAGACCTTCGAAATATTCCTGTGTCGAAGAGAATAATCCCTCAGGGTCTGTTTCAATGCAATAGCAGCATCCTCCTCAGTCATTTCAAGAACAGAACGTATGGTGTTTAAAGCCCTGCTGTCGCTATTAAACAAAAAACGGGCGATCACCCTGCTGGGGTCAGGATTAAACAGGACATCTTTTCTGGTTACGGTAACCTGCATCTGATTTTTAATATTGGATAAAGGTAATCGGTAATCTGTAATATGATGATTTTTACCATTTTTTTAGAACTTCAGTACCATAATCCCTTTCTGTTGCCTGCTCAGAAATCTGAAAAAGGATCATATGATCTTATCCGGAGACCTGAATTTGATAGCCAGCTAACAGAATGCGGACCACCGGCAATCATGACAGACAAAGGAATTGTATTGTTTTATAATGGCAAGAACTCTGATGATAATGATGCGGCCACCGAGTTACCGAGAGGAATGTATTCCGTTGGGAAAGTGGTATTAGCAGTCAATAATCCGGGAAAGGGAATCTCAAGATCCGACACCTGTATGTAAATACCTGCACTGCCCCATCAAATAACGGGTCAGCATCAAACAGGGAAAACTTTTACAGCAGGTCCCGTCTATTACCATCCGGTACGGTTCCTGAATTGCAGAACTGCC
>JARRQC010000300.1:0-6957 GCA_037382165.1 bacterium
CCAGGGAAAAGGGTAAAGACCGGACCCCTTTGATGATCTTATGCAACCATAACCGGATGATGAAGGAATTGAAAGAAAAATATAACCACCTGGATTTTATCAATTTCCATGGCCCGGTCTATGAAAAGTCCAAAGTCAGCAGCTTACGATATCATTGCAGGTATTATATCCATGGCCATTCAGCAGGAGGAACAAATCCCTCCTTACTTGAAGCTATGGCCTGCTCGAGCCCTGTCATTGCACATGACAACCCATTCAACCGCTCCGTACTTGGCCCGGATGCGCAATATTTTAATTCTTCTCAGGCACTGGCAGATATTCTGGATGGCAGTCCAAGGGAAGATGTCAACAATCACATTCAGAACAACCTGCAAAAGGTGAAGAATATCTACAACTGGGATGCAATTTCTCACGCCTACGAACAACTGTTTTATGAATCACTCGAAAACCACCATAGCGCTTAACATATCATGGGCCCTGCTCTGGCTTGTTTTGCCACTGTCTGACCGGTGGACGGTAATCATGTTGTGGCTCTTTGGTTTGGCAGTGGTGACCCATGTAATCACAACCGGGAAATTAGAGTGGCAATACAAGCAATTAAGAACGGCATTATTGTTTCTTCTGTTTTTACTATGTCATATCCTGTGTCTTGCCTTCGACAACGAAATTACGCTGTGGTGGAAAAGCCTGGAAAAGAAATCGCCTCTGCTGGTCATTCCCGTAATCTTCCTCTTATTTGATCAGCGGGTCATTCCCACCGAAAAAAGAGCAATACAAGGATTCTTATCAGGCCTTACCCTTTCAGGCATTATCATGATCCTGATCGCAGGCTGGAGAACAATACATGGTGAGGGCACTTTTCCGTGGACATATCATGAGCTGGCTTCTCCATTTACCAAAGGCGCCATTTATTTTTCATGGTTTTATGCATCTGCCGTGATCTATTTATTGTTCAGGCCACATCCATTCCTTACGAAAAAAATCTCCATTCTGCTGTTGATCTTTTTCCTTGTGCTATTGCTCCTGTTAGCTTCCAAACTCTTCATCCTGCTGACACTGCCGGTGGCACTTTATAAGTGGTTCAGTGACCTGCCTGCGATCAAGAACCTTAAGTTGTACAAGGTGCTGGTCATTGTGCTGGCTGCCACTGCGCTTTACCCGTTTATGAGCAGGATGACCGAACTAAGCAACACCCGGCTGGAAGTGCTCCGGCTGAAAACTTTTGCCTATGATACGCCCTTGAACGGACTTACTTTTCGATTACTGCAATACCGTTTCGCTGTGGAAATATTAAACCAGGAGAACGGTTACCTGACCGGCGTGGGCATCAACAGCAAACAAAGGCTGCTTGACGAACACTATGATAATTTGGGGATTTACACCGGAAATCCTGAATTGGGAGATACAGGTTACCTGGGCTATAACTTCCATAATCAATACCTCGAGACGTTGGTTGGCACAGGTATCCCGGGTCTGATTTTTCTGTTGTTGATAATTCTGGATATCTTTCTGTACCGGAAGGGAAAACTATTGTTTCCTTTATATGTCTATTTTATAACGGTTTTTTTCTTTTTTACAGAATCAGTTTTAGACCGTCAGGCGGGAATCGTGTTTTTTTGCCTGATCGTTTTCACTTTTTCAGATCTTTACCGCACTCAGCATGGAGGTAGTACTTACGGATACTGATCATGAACTCTTACCTGGACTCTCTGAAGGATCAAAGGGTACACTTCTTTCGATCCCGACTGTGACGCACGTAAAAGTGGACAACCCCATCAACAGCATGATCAAACGAACGATGGATATTTTGCTGGGTTCGGTGTTGCTGATCGTTTCATTTCCCCTTATGGTTCCCGTTATTGCGCTGTTCATCAAGCTGGAATCCAGGGGGCCTGTCTTCTTTTTGCAAAAAAGGACCGGACTTCACGGTAAAAGTTTTACCTGCTATAAATTCAGGACCATGATCGTGAACAAAGAGGCTGACAGATTGCAGGTTCAGCCTAATGATGCAAGGATTACCCGTTTCGGGAGGTTCTTAAGAAAATATTATATCGATGAACTGCCACAATTGATGAACGTGATCATTGGCAATATGAGCCTGGTTGGCCCCAGGCCCCTGATGCTCAGGCATACCGTGGTCTATTCCAGGATTATTGAGAATTACCATGACCGTCACCTCGTCAAACCGGGTATGACCGGACTTGCCCAAATGCGGGGCTACCATGGTACGATCCAAAATAAGCAGGAGCTTTACCTTAGATGTATGCTTGATGTTGAATATATCAGAAAATGGTCTCTTTTTGGGGATATTTATATCTTCTTCGGTACGCTGCTGCAGGTTGTAAATATTCCAATGAAGATGAGCCAGGCTGGGTAAAACAACGTGAGCAAGGTTATCAGCGGGCGATCAAACTACTGGAAAGGTCCTCGAGGTATGTACGCATTATTGCTGCAGCCCCTTTTGTCAGGGGCATAGCGATCAGCGGGTCCCTCTCAAAATACTATGCTTCCCCCTCGGCGGACATCGATTATTTTATCATCACTGAATCCGGCAGGCTGTGGATTGCCCGAACCATACTTCACCTGTTCAAGAAGCTTACTTTTATTACAGGGCATCAGCACTTTTTCTGCATGAACTATTTTGTTGATAAAAACAGCATGGTCATCAGCCATCCCAACCTGTATTCCGCTGTCGAAACCGTTACCGTGCTTCCGGTATACAACGAAAAGCTTATTCTGCAGTTTATCGAATCCAACCTCTGGACACGGGAATATCTTCCCAATTATACAATAGCACCCACCCTTAAGTATACGATACGGCCACGAAAGCATCCTTTGAAGAAACTGGCCGAAGCATTGATCCGCATGTTAGGTCCTGAGAAAATAAATCATTGGCTGATGCGGCTTACGGACAGAAAATGGCGAAAGAAATGGAAAGGACATGGTTATTCTGCTGCACAATATAACAAGGCCTTCCAGACCGAATTAGGTATTTCAAAGAACCACCCCGCAGACTTTGAGCGCAAAGTACTGCACGAACTAAAGGATTATGCATGAAGCAAGCATGAAAAGAGCGATAATCCTGGGAGGCAGCGGCTTCATTGGTAAGGCCGTTCTGGAAAAGCTGAAACGGGAAAACATAGAAATACTTGCCGTGACCCATAAAAGGCCCATTGCGGAGGATGAAAAAGTCAGGGTGATAGGCGGAGGAATTAATAGCCTGACCTCCCAGTCTATTGACCATTTCTCACCCGATGTTATTTTTCATTGTGCCCGGCCGACCTTTCCATACTTCAAAAGAAGAGGGCGCCAGCTTGCAGCGATACAATCATCATTTCTGAATAAAAAGTTGATCCGTCACATTTCCGTGTCCGGATCCCGGCCACGTCTCCTTTTTCTGTCAGGCAGCCTGATGTATGGAAGGGGTGAACAACCGCACGGGGAAGACAGTCCGCTTCACCCCGTAAGTTATGCCAGGCAGTACGCCAGGGGTGAAAAGCCCATTCTGAAGGCGATAGGGAAAGAAAATATGACCGTTCAGGTTATTCGCCTGCCATGGATCATCGGACGGGGCTCATGGTTCCAGTGGTTTTACCTTGATGCCATCCAAAAGTATCAGGCCATCCCCTTTTTTGGAGACCAGTCCAACCGGATGGAGATCATTGACATAGAGGATGCAGCAAAATTTATCGTTCAGGTGGCGAGGAACCAGACTTCTTCAGCGGTTATCAACCTCCCGGCAAAAGAGGCGATAACGCAAAAAGAATTTGTTTCCATGGTTTCCCGGATAATGAACGTCCCTGCAGTAGATTTCAGGCAACTTTATGGACATAAACTGGAGAAAGAAACTGTTGAAGCCTTCCAAAGTACCATTTTACTGAAAACCCGGCATACCGAACTTACGGATGATCTGGATTACACCCCGATTGATGCGACTCTGCAAAGGATAGGAAAGCCCGGGTTGGGTGATTAGGGTCTTTTGAACACAAACAGTATATACTCCCCTTTTGACCAGAGAAAGGTTCCTTGTATTTGCTGGTCCTTTTCCCAAAGCTGCTTCATCTTTTCCGGCTTTCCCTTCAATTTTTGCGGATTATACCAGGCAGGAAAAATAATACTATATCCTTTCTTTTCAAGTAAATTGAATTGACGAAAGATTTTCATGATCTGCGATGCGCTGTAACATCTCGAAGGCAGATGCCGGTTGGGTGAATATCCTCCCCACTCCCTTTTAAGCCTGGCGAAAGCAGTTTTGAAATTTAACTTTAACAATTGGACAAGCATTTCCCGCAGGTACCATTTATTCACAAAAGTAAGGACGGTATGACCGCCTGGCTTAAGCAAATTATAGATGTGGGATGCCGTTTCTTCAAGATCCGGCACCGTATTCAACGCCCCGAAATAAACGTAAATGAGATCAAATGATGCATTGCCGAACTTTTCCTGCAGCTTTCGCTCATCCATCACCAGCACCTCTGCATTGGAAAGGTGCTGCTTGCGGAGGCGGTGATGTGCAAGTTCCACCATTTTGGGTGAAATATCAATACCGGTTATCCTGGCCTCCGGATAGGAATTGGCGAACCAGGCGACATCAAACCCAGGTCCGCATCCAATCTCCAAAACATCCCGAAAAGGATACTTTATGGTAATTTGCCTGAAATCATCCCTGATCCGCTGAAGCAATGCATTTTCCCCTGCCCTTTTTTCAAACCCAAAGGCAACATCCTGGTCATAATATGCAGATACTTGTTCGTGAAAATCAATTTTATACATTATCCCTCCTTAAAATCCAAATTTAACCAAAATGACATTCCATATAAAAATACCGTAAAACAACACTTTTCGGCTTACTGAAAAATTAATCTGTGTTTTTATGAATAAAAATTATTTGGAATGATTCTAAAAAGCGCTATCTTTCGAAGAATCTTGATAACCATTTCACTATGATTCCAGCCATAGTCACTGTTGATGACGAACCTGAAGTACTTAGTGTTATTGCCCGCGATCTCAATGTAAAATATCATGATGAATACCGGATAATAAAAGCTGATTCAGGCGAGTCTGCACTGCGGATTACACAAGAATTAAAAACACGCTGATCCTTTATCCACAGGCCAAAAAGGTTTTACTCACAGCCTATGCTGACAAGGAATCGGCTATCAACAGTATCAATGAGATCGGATTGGATTACTACCTGACCAAGCCCTGGCATCCACCGGAAGAGAGCCTTTATCCTGTTCTTGATGACCTGTTAAGCGATTGGCAGGCTAATGCTCCGGTGATCAGCCATAACATAAGGGTTGTCGGAGCCACCTGGTCTTCAACCAGCCACAGGGTTAAGGATTTCCTGGCTCGAAATCATGTTCCCTATAAATTCCTGAACATAGAAACGGAAGCCCTGGCGCAGGAGTTGGAAAGGTCCGTATACGCAGAAAGTCACGAGTTGCCGCTTGTATTCCTTCCAGACGGGAAAGTATTAAAGAATCCTTTGGATCTTGAATTGGCGGAAGAACTTGGTTTGCACACGCGTGCTGATCAATCATTCTATGATCTTGTTATCATCGGTGCAGGACCCGCAGGTCTGGGCGCTGCTGTTTATGGTTCTTCTGAAGGAATGCGTACCTGTTTAATAGAATCCAACGCGCCCGGTGGCCAGGCAGGTACCAGCTCCAGAATTGAAAATTACCTGGGATTTCCAAACGGAATCAGCGGATCGGATCTCTCCAGGAGAGCAGTTACACAAGCCACAAGATTGGGTGCCGAACTGCTTTTTGCACAGGAAGCGGTGGCAGTCAGGACCGAACCCCCATACCATATCGTTTCGCTCAGTGACGAAAATGAGCTGCGCTGTTTTGCAGTGATCATTGCCACTGGGATGACCACACGCAAGTTAAAACTTGATGGCCTTGAAAAATTCGAAGGCACTACCGTCTTTTATGGCGCTGCGAATACGGAAGCCAGGGAATGCAAAGGAAAAAAAGTGCTGGTGGTTGGCGGTGCCAATTCCGCTGGTCAGGGAGCCGTATTCCTGGCAAAATACGCCGAAAAAGTGACCATCATATCACGCAGTAGCCTGGAAAAGAGCATGTCACAATACCTGATCGAGCAAATCCATGGCATTCCAAATATTGAAGTGATCACGGACACCTATCTCACTTCATTGCATGGTAAGGATAAACTAGAAGAGGTCGCGATAAAAAATAAGGAAACCGGCGAAGTGTCAAAGAGGCAGGCTGATTTTACTTTCATATTCATCGGGGCGGTACCACATACGGCGTTAGTAAAGGATCTTGTTGAATGTACTCCGTTCGGGTTTATTAAGACCGGCCCGGAACTGATCGTAGAAGGTAAAAGGCCAGCGAAATGGAAACTAAAAAGGGATCCTATGATCCTCGAGACTTCAGTGCCAGGCATTTTTGCCATCGGCGATGTATGCACGGGACCCGTTAAAAGAGTGGCTGCTGCAGTTGGAATGGGCGGGACGGTCATTACCTCTGTTCGCCAGTATCTTTCGACTGTCTAACTTATAATCATCACACAAGGCAGGCAACATGAGATTTCAAAAATGGACCAGGTTCATCTCTTCCATGGAGCAGAAGAATAATAATGACAACCTGGATACTATCCTGCAAAAGCGATTCCTTGTCAACCGTATCGTCAGTATTACGTTGGGTGGGCTCCCCTGGATGATCATAGCCCTGATCATAGAAGATGGATTTCAATTCTTAATTCCATTGTTTTATGTAGTATTCAGTGTTCTAAACCTGATCATTTTCCAGAAAAGCCATGATTACGGTATCTCCAGAACCATCCAAAATTACCTCACGCTCATACTGCCTGTCATCTTTCAATGGTCAATGGGTGGTTTTTTGGCCACAGGTGCCGTCCTTATCGTGTCATTGCCAGGAATTGCCGCGACAGTTACGTATCAGAGCAATAAAAATGCTGCCCTGTGGC
>JARRQC010000301.1:0-2852 GCA_037382165.1 bacterium
GCTGGCTTTTGTACCAGTATTTCAGCAGTTTGACCGAGGCAAAGAATCCGACGACCGTATAGATGTTGAAGAAGGAATAGATGGGGTTGATCTGCCAGAAGGCCTGGTATTTCTCGCTCATCTCGTCAGGGTAGAATGCCGGCATGGTGAAGTAATACATCATGGCCCGCTGCGCAACAATGAAGAAAGCAGCAGAGGCCAGAAACAGGATGCCGAATTCCCAGTATTTCTTTTTAAACAGGAAATGAGGAAGGAGATAATAGACAGTGAAATAGGCCGCGCCGATGTCGATAAGTGCCGTAAAAGTCAGGCTCCCCAGTGCTTTGCCATAGTTCAGGTCCTCCTCGAAAAGCGCATATTGCAACAGAACAAAAACGATATAGCCCACCCAGAAGGCAATATGCAGCAGCACACGGCTGCCACGGAATTTCAAACGTTGGGTGATTTCCATCTGCTCAGATCAATTGCTAATGCAAAATAAGGTATAAAAACAACCTTTGTCCAGTAAAAGGGAGCTTAATAGACAAAGTCGCCGGTCAGGCGGATATACCCCGTTCAAAGATCGATAAGCCCGGTTTGCAGAAAGAATGACCCTGAATATCCAATACATTGCCGTCCTCGTATAGAAAAGTTTGAAAACCATATTCCGGTTTCGATCTTAGCCTCAACATTTTGATAGTCATGAATTGGAAATACAGAATCGCAACCTTACTGATCATGCTCGCACCGGGAATCGCAGGGATTTCCGGTGCTAAAGCTGTCGGTGACGGGGAGGATTCAGTGGCAACTTTTACAACGCGGAAGGAGCCCGTAAAATTCAAAGGTTATCGGATAATCGCGAATCCTGCGGAATACCTTTTACTGAATGCCGCGCTGCAAGAAAAAATCCCGGAAGCAAATAATGAGGATAATTCTAATGATCGACATGCTGAGGAAGAAAGTGCTCGAAGAACGGAACCCCGTCAACTAAACCAGCAGGTTTATGCCCTTCAGGATGAACAAATGTGCAGAAGTTCTATCAAATGCCGAACCCTGTTGATCATGAATTATTGATCACATTTTTATTGGTTACACAGGGAAAATCTTTGTAAATTTAGATGGTATCCAACAAAAGATCCCTGAAAAGGAAAAGACGTTTATGAACCCAAATTCTTACACCATGAAATATAAAGTGCACCGTTTCGACCTGAAAATGAACAGGGACAAGGATAAACTGGAACAATTCCTGAACAGTCTCAAGGGCGATGTTGTCGCCATCACCCCGCATGTTACCTTCAAGGCATTCTGGGTGCATGTCATAGATTATGTTTTCATTACTGAACGTCTTAAATAATACCCATGATGGCAGATATAAACACAGGCATTGTGATTATAATAATACTGCTTGTACCTGTACTTTTCCAGGTGGTCATGCAGGGAATCCGGGCGGAAAAGCGATATAAGGAATTAAAGGAACACCTGGAAAAAATAGAAAGGAAATTTTACGGGACAGGAGAGAATTAAAAGTTAACCGGTTGCATTCGATCCTGTCCTGTTTCAAATAAACCGGCATAATGAATACCTATTACTGGAAAAATAAATTCCCTGGTTATACAAGCTTGATTTACCGTGACGGGAAACAGGTCGGTTACCTCAATGTGAACGGGTTTACTAAAAATGCGGAAGGCGAACTGGAAGGACGTAAATTCAGGTTTAATAACCGCGGTTTATTCCGGCAGGAAACCCTTGTTCTGGATGGCGATCGTTCCAGTGAGTTGGCCACGATTTCACACAATGGGTGGCTTTCTACAGCCACTATTACTTATGGCAACAAACATGTTTCCTGGAAATATCAAAACATATGGCATACCAGGTGGATGATGTCAGATAATGGCGACATGAAGATTGAGAACGTCGGATCGCCTTATTCGGGCAACCTTGTTTCGGATGTGGATGACCCTTTGCTGGTGTTGACCGGGATCTACATTTCGAATAGCTTTCGGTTGGCTTTTACAGCGGTCTTCGTTGTGTTGTTTGTCGTCATCATTGCCTCTTCCTGAAGCGTTATGAAAAAGCTGAATAATTTCTTTTTGCCTGCTTTAGTGGTATGGATTAGCGTTGTTTTTGCTCGCCTTTCATGCCCCTTAGCCCAGGGTGATCCTGGTGTGATTCATGCTGAACGGCTCATTATTTTCTCATACAAAGTGTGATGCAGTCAAAAGGCAGGGACATATTGTTGTTGATACTGGCGATCATCTTTTCGGTGGCGCTCATATTTGCCTTTATTGAGTTACCAAGATGGATAGATTCCCTGTTACAGCAATCAGGTTCCTTCCCGGGTTTCGACCAGGGCGCCGGCGAAGAAAATGCCTATCGGTCAGAACTTTTTATTAATGCGCTATACTTGCGCTGGATTGGATACGGAAGCCTAATCCTGGTATTGTTGTTTATCGTCCTGGGATTTGTCACCCGGAAAAGCAGCTGGGCCTGGGCGGGTGCATTCGTACTTTTCCTTCCGGTTTTCGGGCAGTTTGCCCTGAGCATGTTCTTCCTTTCAGGCCTTGGCATCTTACGCGCCGGTTGGCTTCCATTAATGGAGACCGGCTTTCCTGTTCTCAACCTGGGACTGGTAATTTATGTCCCTTATTGGGTGCTGCTTTGGTTTTTCGGTCTTTTCAACTGGTACGCCCACGATTTCATAGCCTGGCTGTTCATGTCCTTTGGCGCCTTTCTGTTTGTATGGGGTGTCTTTACCTGGTTGCAAAACCGTTTTGGCAAAAGCAAGATGTCAACCAACTTTTTGTACCGCTATTCCCGGCATCCTCAATACCTCGGATGGATCCTCTGGAGTTACGGATTCATGCTTTTGTCCC
>JARRQC010000302.1:0-4704 GCA_037382165.1 bacterium
GCCTGGTAAGCCTCCGCGGACCCTGGGGATGGAGCATTTTCGGAGTGGTTTGGGGACTGGCCATAGTGGGCATGGTCCTGAAGATATTTTATACGGGCCGGTTCAACCTGATATCCACCCTTATTTATGTTCTGCTTGGATGGTTGATATTGATCGCCATCAGCCCGCTGGTTGATACGCTGCCAACGGGTGGCCTGTTGTGGTTGCTCGCCGGAGGTATAAGCTATACGATGGGAGCCCTGTTTTTTCTCTTGCAGCGTATTCCCTTTAATCATGCTATCTTCCACCTGTTTGTCCTTGCAGGGAGTGTTTGCCACTTTGTTTCTGTCTTCTGGTATATATTGAGGTAGACCGTATCAAACAAAACGCAATTTCAAATTGTTAGCCTGCTTTCGGTAAATTTACCACATGAAAATGATTCGGTGCCGGACGTTGTATTTGCTTCTTATCCCGTTGATGCTGACGTTTTCGGACTTGAAAGGTCAGTATTTTCTCACAGGACAGGATCCTGCATCCGTGCGCTGGCATCAGATACAGACAACGCATTTTAAGGTCATCTATCCTAAGGAATACGCCCAACAGGCGTCCTATTATCTTGATTTGCTCACCCTGGCAGGTCCGCATGTTAATCACCCCTATACTACCCTCAACAAGCAAAAACAATTTCCCATTGTCCTCCACAACAGAACTACCACCTCGAATGCGATGGTGGGTATTGCTCCCATGCGGGCAGATTTTTTTGAGATGCCTTCCCAGGACATGTATCCTCAACCGTGGCAGAAACAGCTTGTCCTTCATGAATACCGGCATACTGTACAAATGAATTCCTTTCGGCAGGGGATGACCAGGGGCTTGTATTATATTTTGGGAGAGCAGGGGATTGCAGCGGTAATGGGACTCTGGCTCCCCTTCTGGTTCATTGAAGGTGATGCTGTGTATGCCGAAACCATCAACAGCAGCAGTGGCAGGGGAAGGCAGCCCGCTTTTATCTATCCGCTGGTAGCGCAGGTATTGGACAAAAAAATCTATAAATATGATAAGGCATATTTCGGCTCTTTTCGAGATTTTGTTCCGGACCACTATACTTTGGGATACCACCTTGTTGCCAAAGGCATTCATGGCTATGGAATGGGCATGTGGAAGGAGACCATCGACCTTGTCGCCCGGAGACCCTATTACCTGATTCCTTTTACCACTTCGGTAAAAAAGCAGACCGGCAATTATAAGGTCCGGTTTTACAACCGTTCCCTGAAGTCACTGCGTAATGAATGGTGGCTTGCGGATAAGCCGGGAATCGATTCTGCAATACAGTATCTTTCTCCGGAAACACGTTTTTTCACCAATTATCTTTTTCCCTCGGAACTGGAAGATGGCAGCATCGTAGCGGAGAAAACGGGACTTGATGATATCAACCGTTTTGTATTGATTACACCGGATGGAAAGGAAAAAAGGATATTCACTCCCGGTTTTGATTTCGTGGAATCCCTTACCTATGGCGGAGGAATGATCTGCTGGAACGAGAAAGACTTTGATCCGCGATGGAGTTTGCGCGATTATTCCGTGATCAAAGTCTATGATCTACGGAACAAGAAAGTGCGCCAGCTTTCCCGGCGATCAAGGTATTTTGCACCGGCGATCTCTCCCGATGGTTCAACCATTGTAACGGTACATGTGAGCCAGACCATGGAGTATGCCCTGCATCTTATTGACGTGGAAACCGGCCTGCTGATTGGCGAACTGGATACGGATGAGAACCTCTTCTTTCAAACGCCCCACTGGTCTGAAGATGGACGTTACATAGTATCCACAGTATTGGGAGACAGAGGCAAAAGCCTGGTGAAAATAGAGGTGGAAAGCCAGTCCATGGATTATCTGCTGCCCTTTTCATTCCGGGAGATCAAATGGCCGGTCATGCACGGTGAATGGATCGTCTATACCGGCACTTATGAGCAAAAGGATGCCCTGTATGCTATCCATGCAGGCAGCAATGAAGTCTACCGGCTGTTTGAACCCAGG
This sequence comes from bacterium, assembly GCA_037382165.1. Lineage (GTDB taxonomy): Bacteria > Bacteroidota > Bacteroidia > Bacteroidales > F082 > JAADID01. Next base: position 2,017 of record JARRQC010000302.1, read on the forward strand.
TTCGGGGCAAATTATACCTCTTTTTCCAAAGATGGTCAAAAGATCTATTTTTCTTACTATACTGCTGATGGAGAAAGAATTGCGTTCATTGAATTTATTCCTGCGGAACTTACTCCTGTCCAGCCGGAAAAAATACAAAACAATTACCTGGCCGACCGCTTGGCCGAATACCAGGTATTCGACCTGGATGAAGAGGAAATTCCGGGAAATGATTATGAAGAAGAAAAGTACCGCAGAGGCAGCCATTTGTTCAATTTGCACAGCTGGGCACCCCTGGCTATCGATGTTGACAACTATTCCATAAGCCCCGGGGCGACGCTGCTTTCACAAAATATCCTGAGCACATCAGTGGCCACACTCGGCTATGCCTATGATCCGAATGAACAAACCCATAAAGTGACATTGGGCTATGATTATTATGGTTTATACCCTGTCATCAGCCTGACGGCTGATTACGGAGGCAGGAGAACGCCCTATGCACTGGATGATGAAGTCATTGAATTGTATTGGCGAGAAACCAACCTGGCCCTGACACTGCGGGTTCCCCTGCAATTGACGAAGAACAAATGGGTAAGGGGCATTCAGCCTTCTGCCGGTATCAACCAGAAGTTCCTGGATATGCTGGGGCCCGATCCCGATTCGGTCCGGTTTCGTGAAACCAGTATCACCAGCCCTATCTATCGGTTTTACGCTTATAATCAGTATAAGACATCGCCTAAGGATATCTATCCCCACTGGGGACAAAGTATTGATATCGCATTCAGGCATACCCCTTTATCAGAAAATATCAGCAACCAGCTTGGTATGAGTGGGTGGCTTTTACCGTCAGGTCGGATTATGTTTTTCCCATCGCCTATCCGGATTGGAACGTCCCGGGTTTTTTCTATCTCAAGCGATTATATTCAAAGGTATTTTACGACTTCATGAAGGGCAATCATGCCGGTGAGTCGCTGGATCTTTCCTCAACCGGGCTGGAACTTTATACTGACTGGAATTTCCTGAGTGTAATCGCTAATTTTAACCTGGGTGTCCGCCTTACCCACAGGTTTTATGATGAGGAGCAGCGGTTTGAATTTTTATTCGGAGTCTCTGCAGATCTCTAACTTTTTCATAAATTATAAAGACAGTTGTGCTGCACATCTGCTCTAATTAGCCCTGGATGGATGCAGGTAATCTACTTTAGCGAAGGTTCTTCTAATTCCTTTTCTGAATTTGATTTTCGGATAACCCATCAGCAGGATCAACCCTTCCTTACTTTTATGCCGGATTTTATATTTTTCACGAAACTTCGCTGCCCCTTTCCCGCGTTGTATAAACGGATGCACACCTCCGATCAGGCAGGTGCCCAGACCTAGTGACTCAGCGGCAAGCATGGCATAAGTAGCAGGGATAACCGGGTCTGCTGAATCTGCATAAGAAGTGCCGTAAAAATAACAAGCCGCCGGTGCATCGTAGGTGATATAATTTTTACCCTCTTTCATGCTTTTCGTGTATTTCTCAACAAGTGGCTTTACAAAATCCCGGAACAGCAAGTAGGTATCTTTATTCCAGAAGGGACGCATCAATTTTAGAAACCAGCCGGAAGTGAACCACTTCATCTCTTCCAGGCTGCGGCAGAAATCCTGACTGAATGCTCTTACTTTTTCGGGTGTTTCCAGGACCAGGACATGGACATCAGAAGGAGGGATGCCCATAGGAGCGCATTCGGCAGCCAGCAATACCTTTTGAATCAGTTCAGGCGGAATCATATTTTTCTTAAAATCTCTCACACTGCGACGTCGCTGGAGTAAACTCAGCAAACTGTCGAAGTTCGCTTTCAATACCTTGTCTGGCAAGGGAAACAAATTATTTTTGGACATACGGCCATGCAATGACCGCAAGCAAAACATCCAAATACCGAATTTTGTGATGGAACAGCCTTATCTCCTTTTAGTTCAAGGCTTAAATCCTTACAAACATCCACACATAATCCACAACCATTGCATAAGTCTGAATCGATGGTAATGTTTGCATTATCCCTGGTTCGTGAAGTGGGAACAGGCATGATGATCGTTTTGTAGCTAAGTTACGACCGATGCCGGCAAATAGCAAATAGAATTTTTTTCAACCTGCTTCTTCGTAAGCAAGTTTCAGCCATTCGATCAACTGGTTATCCACCTGTGTTACATCTTCAAGCCGGACACGGTGTGAGCACATATTGCTAAAACCACCTGATATTTCAAGTCGGCTCGTGGGCACCGTATTTTTGAAATTGATACCGACATCCAGCCTGGTGTGAGTTGACGGCTGTATCAGCGCAAATTGCTTTTTGCGCCGCAGGCTGACATATTTACGTTTGGGTGCGATTTCAACATCTGCGCCGAATTGCCTGACGGCGTCAATCAGCTTGTCATACAGGGGTCGTAAGTTCTCTTTATCCTTATACTGTTTTTCTACAAGGGTTTCGGAATCTTTGGCTGATCCCGCATCAGCACCTCTTGCTTTCAAGGAGACAAGGTTGGCAAAACCATGGGTGAAACCGTGCTCTGATTTGAGAAACGCGATGATCTCACCGTGTTTTAGCAAGCCTTTTTGTTTTACGATCTCTATCCATTGCTGAAGATTTTTCCCGGTATTCTTTTCCAGGTTGCCAATCATTGTTTGTGCAGCTTTATCCATTTTGACAAAATTGGTTTGCCGATTACTTAA
>JARRQC010000303.1:0-2807 GCA_037382165.1 bacterium
GTAACATATTCCAAGATTTTTCAGGGTCCACAGCCTGGGCTCGTCACTCAAACCGATCCGCTGGTAGTAGCGGATTGCTTCCCTGAAATCTCCAGTTTTTTGCTTGCAATAGCCTGCCTTATCCAGCAATTCAATCTCATCCGATAGGTCCTTCAGTAAGATTTCAAATATATCAAAGGCCTCTTCAAAATGATCTTTCTCAAAGAGAAACTCGGCAATATTCCCGGTAAGGGTATTATCTTCAACAATCTGCTCAAAAAAGTCAGACCTGTATAGGTCCAGTTTTCCCCCGAAAACATCTTCGAATTCATTTTTAAAGGGAGAAATTTTAAAAAAGCGGTACAGATCCTGAATGTATTGTATAAACACGGTCCTGGTGGTAAAATCGCCCGAGGTTAATTTTTCATCGGCCAGCATTTCATGCATTCCTTCCATCTCCATCAAAAAAGCAGTGGAGAGCATTTTTTTCTGCTCCGCCGGCAGGTACCTCAAATTGAAAATAAAGCTGTATTTGTCGCTATTGCACAGAAAAGGGGTTTTCTTCAATCCATCCACAAAAATCTCCGGATCAAAATCATCCGTTTTGGAGGCATATATCTCTTTAAGGTCCGGATTCTCCTCATGAAAAGGAACCAGCCAGTTGGTCAGTTCATTAAAGAATGGAAACTGTTTTAAATGGGCAAACGTGGTCATATACACGTCAGCTCCCTCCATTTGTAGCCTCATAAACTCATCAACCTTTTTATATAAATCGTCCGACTCACTGAATACCGATTCCCAATCCGGATTCCTACCTTCTTCAAGGTTTTCATCCCGGATATCATCCATTTTCAACTTGTCTTCCAACTTTGGCTTTAGCTTTGCCATTTCAGGAATAAGATCTTCCTGCAATTTTCTACCGATTTCAAGTGTATCCCTGGTTCTGATCAGCTGGAGGGCTATTTTTTCCAGGTTCTGTTCCAGCTTCAATTCATCACTCATTAACTTCAAACGGTGAATAACATTGGGGTAGAATTCAATTCGTTTATCATAACGGTAAAGCAAAATGACCAGCGCCACCAGTGCTCTGGCTGAAACTTCCTGGTCCTCCTCTCCTGCGAAATCGATCAGTCGGTGGACCTTTTCTTCGTCCCAGTATCTTAATCCCGATAAAAGTATGGCACTTATGTACAGGGCTTTTTCATGCCAGGTAAAATCCTTACAGGAAATAATAGCGGCCGATAAGCTGTTTTCGGCTTCGTTGTACTGGTTGCTAAGCCAGAGATGCCTGAAGATTTCAGAGGAGAGCTTCCTTCTTCTTTCATCATCAGCATCCGGGGAAGCCTTTCCTTCATCGATCATTTCGTCCAGCTCTCTTTTAAAGCTTAAATCGTCCATGGTCTCAATGACCCGTTTGCCTGTAAGCTCTAGCTGCCTGTCCAATTCCTGTTTAAGGATATAAGTATGCCACCCGGAGTGACTTTCCATCAATCGGTCCATAACCCGGTCTGCCAGTTCCAAAATAGAGCTTAATAATTTGTGATATACCTTGTCCCGTTCCGGGTCATTGACCCCTTCAAGCATATAATTGAGCATTTGCTCATAGGTGTGTTCCAGGTGCTCCTGCTGAATAAAATAATCACTGTACCCCGACTCGGAAACCATTTTGCTGAGGACATCCAGGGAATCCTTAACTCTCCTGGCCGAAACCAGATGACAGAGCTGTTTATGTTGATTCTTTATTTTGCTGATTTTAATCATCCACTTGAATTTTTGGATCTTGTCCAAATATCAAGCCACAGATACCATGCAGACAGATTGGCAGGAAAAGCGCTAAACCACAGAGCTGAAAAAACTGCTTAACTGCTTTTTCTGGCCAGGGGAAATACCACATATGTATACAACCAGCAACCCATACAGAAGTTTAATCCACACTCCAGGAAGGCAAAAATTATAAGGACACTGCCGGTAATATATGCCAGAAGGTTCCAGTTTAGAAATACAGCCATGGTTATAAGACGTGTGAGAACCAAACCAATCCTGGCAGCAAACATTTTTGGTGCTTTGTCAATAAGAACAGGCGGGGCATCGATCGCTTTTACCAGCAAATAGGACATATAACTCAGGGGACTGTATTTCATTCGGGTAAAGGCCCGCAGGTAAAAGTCAACAACCAGTATGGCCGGCAAAAACCTAAATCCGGTCGCGAAATAAGCGCCCATAATAAAAACAACACCCAGAGCAGTGACTCTGACCCTGTTTTCATCCAGACGGTCCGGCGATACCGGACAAATTATATCATTAAATCCTTTCATGTCTCTCCTCCTTATTACTTTCTTCCTTCCCTTAGACGAATTAGCCTGGAACTTCTTACACCATAAAAAGAGCCACTAATTAAAAGGATCTCTGAGAATTGCTTTTCAAAAGCTTCAGATTTAAATTAATTTTAACAAATTCATGTATATTCACTTTATGAAAGGACTTTCACAAACAGAGTATATAAGCCTGGATAAAGACCAGATTCTGGTTGATCCCGAAGATATTCTGAAACTGCTGGGAGAACAGGCGGGGGCTGTTGACGCTCATACAAACCAACTTATTGAAAGGTATATCAGTGAGTCTATCCGGATCAGCTTCCCGAAAGGGGCCTATGTGCTTACCGATTCTATTGAAGCCGGCTCCCTTGCTGAAATTGCCACTCCAAACCTGGTTTTTAACTCGGGTAAGATCATTCCGGAGATGCTAAAGCATTCCGAAACCTATGCCTTTTTCATGCTTACGCTAGGTCGGGGCCCGGAAGAACTTGCACGTTCGCTAATGGCTGAAGG
>JARRQC010000304.1:0-2803 GCA_037382165.1 bacterium
TTTTACCAGCACGCCGTCTATATAAAACTTCATATGACCGTTGCCGTAGGATACTGCCAGGTGATACCATTGTTCGGCTACCAAACCGTCGACCTCCTGATCACGGTCGTTGTATATAAACGAACCCGGATTTTCAGGATCATCCACCTTGGTGGTAAAGAACACCTTATTGGCTTCCTGCAGGTTCACTTTATAGCAATCCCACCTGTTCATGGAGATCATATAGTCGTTGTTCGTCCGCTCTTCCATATAGATCCACCAGGATATGGATATGGTACCGGGATTCAGGATGGTGGAGTAAGGAACTTCAATGTTCCCTCCCATGTCAAAATAGTAAGCCTGGTCTGCATTCCCGTTTCGGTCGGTGGTAAGCACCGGTGTTCCTGCCCCCCAGGCAGAGAACCCGGCAGTGACAGTTCCGTCGTTCCCGTTACCGGATGCATCCGTCGCATCCCCATTGAAGGGATAGGATGCAACGAGGCCATCGTTCAGGTCAACCTGGGCGAAAAGGCCAGTGCCAGCCAGTAAAATAACTGCTGCAATCATGGTAAAAATTTTCATCATCTTTTGATTTTAGTGAATAAATGTATTTGTATGTAAATAACTTTAACAGGTTAATATCCATTATTTTGAATCATTTTCAGATTGGTCTCCATTTCTGACTGGGGAATGGGGAACGCCTGATGCGTGCTGTACACAAAACCAGGTTTATTGCTGAAGGCGGCATTGGCATAATTTTCCCCGTATCGGATCACATCAAAATACCGCATGCACTCGAAGCTTAATTCAATCCTTCGTTCGTGGCGTATGGCTTTCCTTAACTGATTTTGATCCGTGGTGACCACATCCGGCAGCAGTCCGTCCGGAACTGTCCCGAATCCTTCCAGGTTTTCATCAAACAAGTAGCTTTCTCTCGCCCTTTTTCTGATCCTGTTCAGGGGAACAAGCGCCTCACTTCCCCGGTCCAGTTCGCATAAGGCTTCGGCCTGGATGAGTAATATTTCAGCAAAGCGTATAACTGTAAAATTCAGATCAGCATCTCCCCTCCTGTTTCTGGGAATTTCTGAGATGGGCTGGAGGTACTTTTTCTGGTTATACCCTGTGGATGACCAGGAGGGATCGTAGATGATATCATCAAACCATATTTCTCCTTCGCGGCCTATTGAATAATCTATGCGTGGATCGTACACATTACCGGGAGAGGTCACCTCAAATTCATTGACAAAAAGCTGACTGGGTTCGCAGAATCCATATCCGCTCTCCTGCCGGGGAGCCATCCATTGATTCAGCCGGCTGCCCATGACCGGGCTCTGATAGGCAAGGTGCTGGATCTCAAAAATAGATTCGTTGTTATTTTCATAGAGCACATTGAAGTTGTGCTGATAAATGGGCAAAAGCGAATATCCCTCTGCTTCCACTTCAATCGCCATGGCCAGTGCCTCTGACCACTTTTTTTCGAACAGATAGGTCCTTGCCAGCAATGCCCTGGCTGCCCCGGGAGTAGCTCTTCCTTTCTCAGACACGGGATAGATATTCGGATTCAGTTCCAACGCCGATTCCATTTGATCGATTGCATCTATAAAATCAGATTCAATCTGAAGATATACTTCGGGCCGGGACGATTTCGGGACCTGCATTTCATCCGGATTTTTTGGTTCCAGAATCAGGGGAATATTCCCAAATATGTTGCAGAGTTGAAAAAAGAAGTAGCCTCGCAGGAAGAATGCCTCACCCAAAATCCTATTTTTCAGGGCTTCGTCCATATCAATCCCTGGTACATGCTTTAACACCAGGTTGCATCGTGCCACACCTTCGTAGAAAATAGCCCAGGTGGTTTCACCATTGCCGTTATCGGCAGATATCTGAAAATCATCAATTAATCCAATATCTGCCTGATCCCCGGGGTATCCCCCTTTCACTGCATCGTCGGATGCTATTTCCGCAAACACCCATAAACGGTTATTTGAATTAGAGAAGGATATTTGCTCATAACACGATGTGATGGCCAACCTGGCATGTTCCTCCGTTTTGAAAAAGGCAGAGGTAGGATAAGTTCCCATTGGTTGCTGGTCCAGGTATTTTTCGCAACCGGTAAAAACCAACAGTATTGCAGGTGCGAGAATCAGGAAGTTTTTCATACGCGGTTCATTTATGGGTACTTCATACTAAAATTCAATATTGAGGCCGATGTTAAAAATTCTGGCCGATGGATAGGTGCCCCAGTCGATGCCCACTGCCAGGTCGCCTTCATTTTTAGAATTATCACTGGTCTGCATTTCAGGATCCAACCCGGGATATTTCGTAAAGGTGAGCAGGTTCTGTGCGCTCACATACACCTTAATGGTGCTTGCGCGGATTTTACCCGTTATATTTCTATTAAAGGTGTATCCCAGGTTGATGTTTTTTAACCGTAAATAGGAACCGTCAAACAGGAACCTGGTGGATGGTTTCTTATTGTTTGTAGCCCCGGACCAGGATACACGGGGTTGCGTATTGCTTGTTCCCGGTCCTGTCCACCGGTCATCATAAACCCTGGTTGTCAAGTTAAATGCCCTGTAAAATCCTTCGATGTCGTGCGCTGCCTGCCAGTAAATCTCATTCCCTTGAATTCCTTCAAGGAAAAATGAAAAATCCCAGTTCCCATAATTAAGGACAGTGGTCAAACCGTAGGTAAAATCAGGAAACGGACTCCCTACATGTCGCCTGTCGTAGGAATCAATAATATCGTCAGGGAGTCCGTCCGGTCCGCTCATATCTTTGAACTTCACATCTCCGGGCTGGATATAATCACCCTGGAATGCAT
>JARRQC010000305.1:0-2801 GCA_037382165.1 bacterium
CCTCTATCAGGTAGGAACAGTAGCCCAGATATTGAAGATTCTTGAAATGCCGGATGGTTCCACCTCTGTGATCATTCAGGGAAGGAAACGTTTTACCCTGGACGACCTGCTCACAGATAAGCCTTACCATGTGGCGAAGATCACTCCCCTGGAGGATCAGGAAGAGAAATCGGACGGAGAAGCTAAAGCTGTAGCCGCTGCCCTTAAGGATCTGGCTATCCGGATCATCAAACTTTCGTCAAACATTCCGACTGAAGCGACATTTGCAGTCAAGAACATTGAAAGTCCATCTTTCCTGATCAATTTCCTGGCTTCCAACAGTGAACTGGGATTAAAGCAGAAGCAGGATCTGCTCGAAACCAACAGCGTGTCCAAAAGAGGGTTTATTCTGCTGGAAAACCTCTCCAAAGAGGTGCAGATGCTGGAACTTAAGAATGATATCCAGACCAAGGTGAAGAGTGACCTGGACCAGCAGCAAAGGGAATTTCTCCTTCACCAGCAGATGAAAACCATTCAGGATGAGCTCGGGGGATCCCCTCAGGATCAGGAAGTGGTTGATTTCAGGGAAAAAGGAAAAAAGAAGAAGTGGAATAAAGAGGTGGCTGCAGCATTTGAAAAAGAACTGGATAAACTGACCCGCCTCAACCCGGCTACAGGTGAATATTCCGTTCAGGTAAACTACATTCAGACGCTGGTGGAACTTCCATGGAATGAATTTACCAAAGATAATTTCAACCTGAAACGGGCCAGCAGGATCCTGGAGAAGGATCACTTCGGTCTTGAAAAAGTCAAAGACAGAATATTGGAGCACCTGGCAGTGCTCAAACTGAAAGGGGACCTGAAATCCCCGATCCTATGCCTCGTGGGTCCTCCGGGGGTGGGTAAAACCTCACTCGGAAAGTCAATCGCCGAGGCATTGAACCGCAAGTATGTCAGAATGTCATTGGGCGGTCTTCACGACGAAGCAGAAATCCGGGGGCACCGTAAGACCTATATCGGTGCCATGCCGGGAAGGGTGATCCAAAACCTGAAGAAAGTAAAGTCCTCCAATCCCGTATTTGTGCTGGATGAAATAGACAAGGTGGGAAGGGACGCACAGGGAAATCCTGCTTCAGCGCTGTTGGAAGTGCTCGATCCGGAACAGAACAGTACTTTCCACGATAATTTCCTGGAGCTGGATTATGATCTTTCGAGGGTGATGTTCATTGCAACTGCCAATACCACTGCCGGCATCAATCCGGCACTGTTGGACAGGATGGAAATCATCGAGCTTTCCGGGTATATCGGGGAAGAAAAGATTCAGATAGCCAGGAGACACCTGATTCCCAAACAGTTTGAAAATCATGGGATCACCAAGAAACAACTTTCGATTCCCTCCAGCACCCTTGAATTTATTATTGAAAGCTATACCCGTGAATCAGGTGTGAGGCAATTGGATAAACAGATTGCCAAATTGGTCAGGGTCGCTGCCAAGCATATTGCATTTGAAGACAATTACGATCTCAAACTGACGAAGAACAGGGCCATTGAAATCCTTGGTCCGCCCAGGTTCATACGGGATAAATACGATGGCAACAAGCATGCCGGAGTGGTCACGGGACTGGCATGGACGGCAACCGGAGGGGAAATCCTTTTTGTAGAAACATCACTCAGCCAGGGTGAAGGAAAGCTGACGCTTACCGGCAACCTGGGAGATGTCATGAAGGAATCGGCTGTGCTGGCTCTGGAATACTTGAAATCCCACGCCCCATCATTTGGAATTGAACCTGAAATCTTCAAGAAGTACAATGTGCATGTGCATGTGCCGGAAGGGGCCATACCCAAAGACGGACCATCCGCCGGTGTGGCTATGATGACCTCCATTACCTCAGCTTTCACACAGCGGAAGGTCAAGGACCAGATGGCCATGACCGGGGAAATCACACTGCGTGGCAAGATACTGCCCGTCGGCGGAATCAAGGAAAAAATCCTGGCCGCAAAAAGGGCAGGGATCACCGATGTGGCCATATCTGTAGAGAACAGAAAAGATGTGGAGGAGATTAATGAAATATACAGGCAAGGACTGAAATTCAGATATGTCAATGATATTTCTGAGCTACTCGAGGCAGCCCTTCTGGAAGAAAAAGTGGATCAACCCATGCCCATTGGCTAGCAGATCAGTAATTTCGCCGTTTCAGTTGTACCCTGAGGCTTTTTGATCCTCACAAAATATATTCCGCATGGGAGTCCTTTTCCTTCCAGGTCGGAGAGAACGAATGATTTCTCCTCTTCGGAGCGAATTTTATATACGGGCATCCCTTCAAGGTTAAATACTTCGACCATGGTGTTTAGTTTAGGTTGTGCCGGGGCTATTCATGGGCCTAATTTAGGGTGCAACCCATCCAAAGTAAAGAGAAATCGTACTTATTGTGTGAAGCAGGGATTCTGCTTTGTGAACCCTGTCATTTCGGTGTCCAATCCAATTTCAGGAAAAATTGGCTTCGAGAAGTTTGATTTTCTGAGCAGGAATCTTCACGGAACAGGTACCGCCGGGGTATTCCATGTGACACTGGCAGCTCTTGCGATCGACACGGGAGAGGTATTTCAGATTCACAAGGTATGACCGGCTGGCCCTGAAAAAACTGGTACCCTTAAAAAGCTCATCAATGGAACCCAGGTTCTGGGTGGTCAGCTCCCGGTTTCCGTTGATCAATTGCAGGTGGGTGTAGTTGCCATCCGCTTCACAATACACTACTTCATTGGGATTGATCAGCATGTACCCGGCCCTTGTATTCAGTTTGATCTTATCGGGTCCCGCCTCC
>JARRQC010000306.1:0-2787 GCA_037382165.1 bacterium
GGACAGCCTCTTCTAATAGCTCTGCTGATCTTCACTAAGAGTGATTTCAGCTTACAGGCGTTCACTATAATTCATTATAATAAACTTCTTAGCGGTATATTTTGTAGCTTTCTGGGGAGAAATAAGTACTTCCAAAATAGAACAGGATGCTGAATCTTGGGAAATGAAAATTGGACTATCCTGAATCCTGCCCCGCATCCATACAAGCTGATTATGGATAATATCGTTCACCTAATATCAACTTATCGCCTGAATCATCCACCTCATAGAGTTGTGGTTTTCTCCAGCCCATGCCTTCAGCATGATGCACGACGTACAACCGCTTGCCTTCAAATGTGGTAAACAGCATTCCATGACCTGAGTTATCGCCCTTGAACGCTTCTTCCTCCTGCACCCATGGACCGGCTATGGTGCCTGAGGCAGAATAAGCGATGCCCTGTGCATACCTGTTTTCTCCCCAGCTGGACCAAAGCATACCAAGCGTACCTGTGCCTGTCCTGAAAAGTTGTGGACCGTCCGTTACCCATCCCGGCATCTTCATGCCAAAGGTTGCCTCACCTATGCTGTTCATCTCCTTGGACCAGGGAGCTTCACTTGCACGGAATATGGTGACCGGCTCGGAAGTTCTGTGTGTTAAATCCCCGGAAAGGGGGAAATAATCCATGGTCCCATCAATAATCTGGGTCCATTCATGCACAAAAACATGGTAAATGACGCCATCTTCTTCGTACAACGTACCATCAATGATGTCCCAGTCTTCAGGGCCCAGGCAGAAATCATATTCCTGCACCAAAGGCGTATAAGGGCCTTCAATGTTATCAGAAACCAATAGCTGGGTCTGGTTGCGCGGAACGTTGTACCTGCGTGGTACTGCTTCGATGAGTGTGGTGTGATCACTCCAGGTTCCTGCCAGGTAATACCTGTCGCCAAATTGGTGAATCTCTGCGGCTGCTACCCAAAGGCTGTCCATCCAGGTGCCTTCCAGGTTGATAATCTTGTACGGACCCGTCCACATTCTAAGGTCCTTGCTTTTATACAAGCGCCCTCCTGTGCCTGTCAGATAATATGTCTTTGTTTTTTCATCTGGGAAAATAAACGGATCGCTCATGGACAGGCTGTCAAAATGAACTGTACCAGGCTTTGGCTCCGGGAAAGGCGGACCAGGCCGTCTTTTCCATTTTGTGGTTCCTACCTGCCGGATCCCTCCGAACGAATTCTGACCCGGATTGGCCAGAGGAGCCTGCTCTCCGGGAACCAGCTGTTGTTCTGTTTGTACTCCGGCCACATCATCCGGTGTTCCTGCATTATCTTTGGGATTGCAGCCTGCCAGCAATGCCAAAAGAATAGCTGCCAGTAAAAATGTAGTGGTGAATTTCATCATTTATTTGATTAGGTATCCTGATTACAAGATTCTAAAAAAAGACCAGCCTTTAGAACACGGCACCTGGTGCATTTTTTATTCTTTGAATAAAAGTGGGGCAAGTTCATGCAAGCTCCGTCGCCAGGATTGAAATTCATGGGCCGTATTGGGTGAAACATAAAAATGCGTATTCATGCCTGCCTCTTTGATGGCCTCTGTGTTTTCCCTGGGATCGCCCCATGGGCCCCGTCTCGGATTTTCAAGCTCGCGGCTTCCATAGCTGACAAATACCAGTTTCACTTTATCTTTAAATTCCGGGTTGTTCTCAAGGTCCTCCAGGCTGATACTGCCACCGCTGAGCAAGGCAACATATGAAAACACATCAGGATTTGCCAGGGTGATGGTCCGGGTTTCCATGCCGCCCATCGACAGTCCGGCCATGGCACGGTCAGGTTGGTCTGATAAGGTACGGAAATGCGCATCTACATATGGGATCAGCTCATCAATCAGAACCGTCTGGAATGGTTTTATATCAAAATCTCTCAGCCCTCCGAATTCAATTTCATTGGTCATACCATAGGTCATTACAATAAGGAAAGGCCTGGTTTTATCTTCCGCAATCAGGTTGTCCATTATAAGGTTGGCGCGCCCCTGGTTGGTCCATGCAGTTTCATCCTCACCCCAGCCATGCTGCAAATACAAACCAGGATATCTTTTTGATTGATCCTGATCATATCCGGGAGGCGTATATACGAATGCTCTGCGCGAGGTGCCGGTACTCGGAGAAGGAAACAGAATTTGCTGTACGTTGCCATGGGGCACATTCTTCAGTGCATAGAAATCCTGATCATGTGCAGGGATTTCAATTCCGCTTTCCCATCGTACGGAACCATAGAAGTTCAATGCGCCGGGATCGTTAAAGGTCCCCCCATCCACTGCAAGGTGGTAATAGTGAAATCCCTCATCAAGAGGCCCTTCTGTGGTTCCCGTCCAGAAACCATCCGCTCCTTTTGTGAGCGTGGTGCCGCCCTGGCCCGGAAGCCCTAAACTGACATGTACGGTCTGCGCTTCGGGAGCATTGATCTTAAACCGTGCATAACCCTGGGAGTTTACCTGCGGGTATTCCTGTTGGGGCTGATTAAGTGTTGAAGGTTTGAAGTCTTCTTTTATCTCCGTGCCCTGTGCAAAACACAATGAGCCAGGGATAATCCATAACAGCGAAAAGATTACTGCGTATTTTTTCATCATTTCAGTATTTATTTATATCCGGTGTATTTAGTTATTAAAAATAGTCAAATTCAATATTTATTCATTAAATAACTTTCAAAGTTTATATGATCCGGCAGGGAACCACCTTACAGAAATAACATCCGCTCAGGAATATGGGGATTATCTTTACCCGGGTAGTTTAGACAACGATCGGATTG
>JARRQC010000307.1:0-2784 GCA_037382165.1 bacterium
CTTTTTGATATCCGTCAAATGTTGATCCCGCTCAGGATGGATACCCGTGCGCCATGGCAAGGTTCCGCGACCAGTTTTGATATGAATGCCATGGAAACATGGCTCAGGGATACCGATGGGAATCTTCCGTCGCCGGTAACCTATGCAGGTGCTGCGGGTTATGCCTTGAAGGTAGCGGATGAGGTGCTGAGCGCACTGGGCAATGAGGTAGGAGTGATATGTTACAAGCCATTTCATTCTGTGGGTGAGGATTTTCTTCAGAATTACCTGGGGATGATCGGGATACCCATTGATCTCGTTCCAACGTATCCGGTGGATGAACCCATGGTGCTGCTTACCAAGACTGCTGCCTTCGATCCCGATATCGTCGGCAAAATCAAAGCTTCCCTTACCCGTGGCCATCAGGTGACCGTCACTTCAGGCTTGTACAGGGCCCTTCAGGGGAGGGGAATTGAGGATATTGTAGAACTGCGGGTGACCGACCGAAAGGCTTCTGTTTCAGAATTCAGGGCTGGTTGGGAGCCGACCCTGCATATAAAGGAGAAGGTACTGATTCCCCAAATACAATATCTGACCAATGATTCCTGGGAAGTGGTTTCAGCATTGGACGATACCAACGGCTGGCCACTGCTTCACAGGGCTGATTATTCAACGGGCAGGTTGCTGGTTTTGACTGTTCCGGACAATTTTATTGACTTCTATCATTTTCCCGAATCCGTGTTGAACGTATTGAGGCAGCACATAGCGGGTCATCTCGGTGTTTCCCTGGAAGGCCCGTCTGAAATTGCACTCATTACCTACGACAATCATTCGTTTGTTATAGAATCCTTTCAAGACAATCCGGTTGAGCTGCAGATCATTCTGGGGCCGGAAATTGGTGAGATTAGGAATATCGCCACCGGGGAAACTCTTCAGGGTACGCTCCGGGAAGCGCCCACTTACAGAAGCAGGAAGCGCGGAAAGGATGCAAGTGTGTTTGACATTCATTTAAAACCACATTCTTTCAAATCTTTTAGTTACTGAGTAATCATGCCCATGGCAATCAGTATCAGAAAATTACTAAAATTTCACCCCCTCATCAAACAAAAGTCCGGGTAAGTTGTCTCACACAGTAACTATTCTGTAAACTTAATATGAACCACAAGTATGAAGAGAACATTCTTGGCAATTTCCTGCGTAATTCTCCTGGCTGCGACTCAGGCCTGGGCACAACCTGATTCCCTGATATTTAAGAATGGCAACTATATTGTTGGGGAGGTGAAAACCCTGGAGCGAAACACGTTGAAGATAGAGACCGATTACAGTGACGATGATTTCACCATTGAATGGGACGGGATCAAGGAAATATATACCCAAACTCATTTCCTAATCACACTGACCAACGGGAGCAGATATAATGGGACCCTCAATACTACTGAATCCGGCAACATCACCATAGCCACCGATGAAGGAGGAACCTTAGAAGTGAATCCAAATGAAATTGTATTTCTGGACGATCTGGATGAAGGATTCTGGAGCCAGTTATATGCCTCTATTGATGTGGGATTTGACCTTGCCAAATCACAAAACCTGCGATCCTTCTCCATGCGAAGTAATGCAGGATATATTGCCAGGCGATGGCAGCTGGATGGTGCCTTCAACAGGATGACTTCAAGCCAGGACGAGGTAGATGACATCAAGCGCACGGACGGAAAAATCGCATTCAAATACTTCCTTCCGAAGGACTGGTACCCTACCGCCTCGGTAGATTTCCTCTCCAATACTGAACAGCAACTGGACCTGAGGACCACTGCCAAACTTGGTTTCGGAAAATATGTGATCCATACCAACCAGCTATATTGGGGATTTTCAGTGGGTGCCAACTACAACAATGAAAACTATACCCTGGCTTCACAGGAGGATCGGAAAAGCTGGGAGGGCTTTGCAGGTACAGAACTGAATCTTTTTAATGTGGGTGACCTGAGTCTGTTGACCAACTTAGTTGTATATCCAAGTTTCACGGAATCTGGCCGTTGGCGTTCAGATTTTAAATTTGATGTCAAATACGACCTGCCTCTTGATTTCTATATCAAAGCCGGCTTTGACCTGAACTTTGATAACCAGCCTGCAGAAGGTGCCCCAACAGCAGACTATGTGCTCCATACTGGATTTGGATGGGAATGGTAAAGAGTATTTTCGAGCGTCTCCCGGAAGAGTGAATGCCAATTGTAAATGAAAGATCTTCTTACGTATGCCGTCTCTGCATTTATTGGCTTTTTCGCCATCATGAACCCGATTGCCAATACTCCTATTTTTCTTGGCCTGGTAGAAGATGCCAATGCAACTGAACAAAAGAAAATTGCCCGAACTGCCACCATCACTGCTTTTCTGATCGTCACTGCTTTCGTGATTCTCGGAAAATACATATTCGAAATATTCGGGATTACTATTCCTGCTTTTAAAATCACAGGGGGCATCCTGATTTTTTATGTGGGATTCGAAATGCTCATGTCTCAAAAGTCCAGGATCCATAATAATAAACATCACGATCCGGATAGCTCAGTGGCCATCTCACCCCTGGCAATCCCGATCCTGGCGGGTCCCGGGACCATTGTGACAGCCATGAACAACGTCACAGATGCCGATTTTATTCATGTAGGAATTGTGTTGGCCATGTTTGCATTGATGGTCCTGTTGACATACATTGCATTTATCACGGGTGAACGAATCACCAAGAAGCTGGGAGTTAATTTTATAGCAGTCATCGGAAAATTGATGGGATTGATCCTGGCCATCATTGGTACA
>JARRQC010000308.1:0-2769 GCA_037382165.1 bacterium
TTTGGGCGCAGGAAGAACCGGCAAATATGGGGGCCTGGGAATATATACATAAGAATCTTGTCACCGAGTTTAACATTAAAGTAATATCCCGGCCTTCCAGTGGAAGTACGGCAACAGGCTCACCAAAGTTTCATGCCATCCAGCAGCAGAAGATCCTTGACAAAGTTTTTTCCCAGTGTGAATGCCCTTTTATTGATGAAGAGTGCAAGATGGTCTGTATAGGGAATAAATGGAAATCTTTCGAGAAGGAGCTTAAAAAACTGGATGTCGACACGGTTGACAGTAAATACCACTCCGGTCTTAAACCATTGTAAAATCTTTTTTCATGCAAGTTGAAGTAAAAGTACCCAGTCCCGGTGAATCCATCACGGAGGTTCAAGTCGCCGAATGGCTCGTTGAAGATGGCGAGTTTGTTGAAAAGGATCAGGATATTGTAGAGATTGATTCTGATAAGGCTACGTTGCCTTTGGCCTCACCCGCAGATGGTAAAATAAAGATCCTTGTGGAAGCCGGGGAAACCATCGAAGTGGATTCAGTTATTGCCTCTGTCGATACGGAGGCAGAAGGCTCACCTGAAAAGAAAGACAAGGCATCGGACACCCAGGAAAAAGTTTCCGATGAAAAGAAAGAGGCTCCTGAGAAAGAGGCGCCATCGAAGGCAGCCGCTCCTTCAGAGAAAAAAGAGGAATCTGCCGGGACGGAGGAAAAGGTCAAGGAAAAGCAAGAAAAACAAGAAAAGCAAGAAACAGATGTTGATCTCACGGTCTCCCCGCTGGCCAGAAAGCTCATGGAAGAAAAGGGGGTGGATGATGGCGATTTTATAGCGTTTTTTAAAAGTCATCGCATCACGAAAAGTGATGTAAATTACTACCTGGAGAATAAAGACCAGACGGGAAAAGCTGCACCTGATTCTGCCACCCGGACTTCATGGAGCGGAAGTCGTGATCAGCAGCGGGTAAAGATGAGCATGCTCCGCAAGAAGCTGGCCCAGAGGTTGGTATCTGTCAAGAACGAAACAGCGATGCTTACCACCTTCAACGAGGTGAATATGACGCCTATCATGGATATCCGGGCCAGGTACAAAGAGACATTCAAGGAAAAGCATGGCATCGGACTGGGATTCATGTCATTCTTCACCAAAGCGGTGACGGAGGCCATGTATCATTTTCCTCAGATCAATTCACAGATTGATGGGGATGAGGTAGTGACCTTTGACTACGTGGATGTCAGTATAGCGGTTAGCGGGCCAAAGGGACTTGTCGTACCCGTGGTACGAAATGCGGAAATGATGAGTCTGGCAGAAATTGAAGACAAGATCAAGGAACTGGCAGCCAAAGTGAGGGATAACAAGATCAGTCTCGATGAAATGCAGGGAGGCACTTTTACCATCACCAATGGAGGGGTATTTGGATCCATGCTATCCACCCCCATTATCAACCCTCCCCAAAGCGCCATTCTGGGTATGCACAATATCGTTGAACGGCCTATTGCAGTCAATGGAAAGGTAGAGATCCATCCGGTCATGTATGTAGCGCTTTCTTATGATCATCGGGTTATCGACGGTCGGGAATCTGTGGGATTCCTGGTGAAAGTAAAGGAAATGCTTGAAAATCCTCAAAAAATGCTGTTTGGCGGCAGGGATGGCGTAGAAGTATTGCTTGGCCTCGCCTAAACCAATAATCTTCCTTAACTTTACGGTATAAAACAGCCGGATTCCTCTCATGCATAAATATGATTTTCTTGTATTGGGAACGGGTATGGCCGGGTTGATCTATGCACTTAAGGTTGCTGATCACGGTGCTGTCGGGTTGCTTTCCAAAACGGATATGGAAGAGACAGCCACAAGTTATGCCCAGGGGGGTATCGCTGCAGTCATGTATTCCCCGGATTCCTATGAAAAGCACATTGCGGATACGATTAACGCGGGTGCCGGTCTGAACAATGAAAAGATTGTCAGGATCACCATCACCGAATCATCCGAAAGAATCAGGGAACTGGTAGAGTGGGGTGCACAATTTGACCGAGAAGAATCAGGGAAATTTTCCCTTGCCAGGGAAGGGGGACATTCTGAATACCGCATCCTCCATCACAAGGACAATACCGGTTACGAAATTCAGCGTGCACTGAGTAAGAAAGTCAGAAACCATCCTAACATCCAACTGCTGGAAAATTATTTTTCCATTGATTTGATCACGCAGCATCACAAAGGGGAGAAAGTAACCCGCCGCCGCAGGGATACAACCTGCTATGGAGTTTATGCGCTCAATAAAATCACCGGTAAAGTAGAAACATTATTAGGCAAAACGACCATGATAGCTACGGGCGGTATGGGAAATGTTTACCAGACCACCACCAATCCAACTTTTGCAACAGGTGACGGCATTGCCATGGCCTACCGTGCTAAAGCCAGGGTAACGGATATGGAATTTGTGCAGTTTCATCCCACATCACTTTACAATCCCGGGGAAAAACCATCCTTTTTGATTACGGAAGCCATGCGCGGGTCCGGTGCCGTTTTGAAGACCAGGAAAGGGGAAGAATTCATGCATAAATATGATAAACGGGGTTCATTGGCGCCACGTGATATTGTTGCCCGCGCCATCGATAATGAAATGAAGCATTCCGGGGATGATTTTGTTTACCTGGATCCGGGAAGTATTTCAAAACAGGAGATCATGGATCACTTTCCTTCGATTTACGCCAAATGCCTTAGCCTGGGTATTGACATCACAAGGGATATGATACCGGTGGTGCCTGCAGCGCACTATG
>JARRQC010000309.1:0-3149 GCA_037382165.1 bacterium
CAAGTTTCTCCTCTTCCCGCATGAATCCGATCGCCTCAATCTCCGAATCGGTGAGTGAAGAGGACTGCAGGGCCGCTTTTAAGTCGGCATTTTCGGCTGCAAGGCTGTCATCCACCTCCACTCCCTCGGAGCATTGAGTAAAACCAAGAGATAAACCCAGCATGATGATCAGGGTGGCACTCCCTTGTTTGATTTTTGTTTTCATGATTTCTGACTTTAAATATGTATGTATTTGAATATGTATATTTATCGATGCAAATATCCGGCACATTATACATACCCCTGTTACGAAATCCGGAGAAAATGTTATGAAACTTCGATCTTGAAAATTTCTCGTGAAATCAGATCCTAATAAAGCCTGTCGATGGGGTTCTTGGAAGAGCGGTCACTATCTTTATATTCGCTCACGGTCATACCTGTGGTGTGTTTAAACTGGTTGGAAAGGTACTGGACACTGCTGTAATCCATCATAAATGCGATCTCGCTGAGTGTGAACCTGTCTTTTCCACTAGGTATTCTGATTTACGAACGATGGAATCCACATTATTCATCTGATGAATCAGCTCTACAACTGCCAATTTGATCTCCTCCACCAGTTTGTGTTCCCTACCCTCAATCAAGTCGGTCCCTAATTCATTTAAGAGGCCCTTGATCTGTAGCATGGTCACCTGCTCCGGATCATAGGAAACATTCGCTTTCCCAAGCATGATCTCATTGACCGTGACCCCCGCCTTCTCAAGTTCCTGGGAAATGACCCTGAGGCAGCACTGACAAACCATATTCTTAATATAGAGGGTGGTTGTTCTCAATGAACTTTTCTTTATTATTCGCCAGCTTTCTCGATTCCAATGCCTGAAACCGCAATGCGGAAGATCTGTCCCCCAATGACACACATCCCATGCCAATTTAATCGATGCCGGACAATTTTCATGAATTTTATAACATATTCACAGAAAAACATAACAACGTATCCCCCACTTTTGTCAACCTTTGCGATGTAAACTAGTATAAATAGGTGTATTCAAAAAATAAGACCGATGCGGATTAAAAAGAATATCGCCATCAGCGACAGTGGATTCGTCTTCAATCCAACCACCGGGGACTCCTATTCACTCAATCAGGTCGGCAGGGAGATCCTGCAATACATGGGTGAACAGAAATCGAAGGAAGAGATCACCTCCCTGATGACCGCTGCCTATGATATTGATCCAGCAAGTTTTGAAAAGTACTATTTTGATTTCATCAGCATGCTGAGACAATTTGAACTACTGGAGGAGGACGATGCGAACTAAGATCACAGTGGCCCTGACAGGGTTGAACAATACGGATAATCCCGGTCCGGGGGTGCCAGTCATCCGGGGGATCCGGGAATCCCGGGATTTTGAACCGCGTATTCTCGGTTTGGCCTATGAAAATCTGGAACCGGCTATCTATATGGACCAGATGGTAGATAAGACATACCAGGTTCCTTATCCCTCGGAAGGAACCAATATCCTTGTAAACAGGATCCTGGAAATACACCGGAAGGATCCCATTGATGTGCTGATCCCCAACTTTGATGCCGAGCTGTATGCATTTATGCGTTCGGAAAAAGTGCTCAGGGAGGCAGGGATTCACACCTTCCTTCCCACCCTGGAACAATTCGAAGAACGGCATAAATCCAACCTGCCCGAGTTCGGGAAGAAATACAACCTGGAGGTTCCGCTCAGCAAGCCGATTACACGCATCGATGAGATTGCCAGGCTCAAAGAGGAATTTGAGTATCCCCTCATGGTCAAAGGAAAGTTCTATGATGCCTACCTGGCCTATAATGAGGAGCAGGTTCGGATGAATTATAACAAAATCACCGCAAAATGGGGTGTCCCGGTCATCATCCAGGAATTTATTAAAGGTACCGAGGTTAATGTGGTGGCGCTGGGTGACGGTGAAGGGAATACGATCGGTGCGGTTCCCATGCGTAAACAGTACATTACCGATAAGGGGAAAGCCTGGTCAGGAATCACGCTGGATGATCCGAAGATGCTTGAACTGACCGAACGGATCATCAAGGCGATGAAATGGAGGGGAGGCATGGAACTGGAACTGGTCAAATCGAACCGCAACGAGTATTACATCATCGAAATAAATCCCCGGATCCCCGCATGGGTCTACCTGGCCGTTGGCGCCGGTCAGAACATGCCGGAAGCATTGGTGAAACTGGCACTGGGATGGGAGGTTGCCCCTATGAAAGGGTATGAAGTGGGGAAGATGTTCATCCGATACTCTTATGATTTAATCTCCAACGTCAAGGAATTTGAAAAACTCTCCACACTTGGAGAACTATAATCTGAGTAATTTCATTTATGACCATGGAAAAAAAGCCGTTTGAAAGACCGTTTATCAAGAAACTGCAGGCCGGAATGCCCAGTAAATTCGGGATGAAGAGCAAGGTGGACCCGATCACCCATATCGACGATGTGGCCGTACCGGAACTGCTCTCCAAATACGGATCCCCGCTCTATGTGATTTCGGAGAAGACCCTGCGGGAGACGTTCAGGAAATCGAAACATGCTTTCACTACCCGCTACCCCAAGGTTCAATATGCCTGGTCCTATAAAACCAACTACCTGGACGCGGTATGCCGTATTTTTCACCAGGAAGGTTCCTGGGCAGAAGTGGTCTCCGGATTCGAATATGACAAGGCCCTCAACAACGGAGTAAAAGGAAGTCAGATTATTTTCAACGGCCCTGATAAAACTGATGAGGATCTCAAAAAGGCAATCGAGAATGATTCGCTGATACATATCGATCATTTTGATGAAATGTATGCCATCATTGCCCTTGCAGAAAATTCCGGGAAAAAACCCAAGGTAGCCATCCGGGTCAATATGGACACCGGAGTATATCCCATGTGGGACCGGTTCGGCTTCAACTATGAGAATGGGGATGCCTGGGATGCCATTAACCGGATCATGGTGAACGAAAGACTGGAGCTCGTGGGACTACACACCCACATCGGCACCTACATGCTTACTCCAAATGCCTACAAAATTGCAGCAGGAAAGTTGGCGGACCTGGCTTACGGGATAGAAAGAAAATACGGCAGCGCCGTCAAATACATTGATGTGGGCTGAGGCTTTGCCAACCATAATACCCTGAAGGGAGCTTAT
>JARRQC010000310.1:0-2760 GCA_037382165.1 bacterium
AATAGCGGTGGTCAGCCACCTGATCAGTCCGCTGAACAACTCAGCCTGGGTGGTGAAAAGGAATATCAATACACCGGCTACAATGGTGTAAAAAGGTAATTTCAGATTAGACCAGTTACCCGACTGCTTTGACATTTTTTCGATCTCAAGTGCTTCATCGCTGCTGATGATGGTCAGCACGAAGTTGGCAAAACTGTCGTCAAATAACCTGAGCCTGTTGGAATGATCAAATACCAGGATGCCCCGGTTCAGCAGGTTGAATATGACGGGCAGATTTTTGTAGTTAACGAGGCCGTCCTGGGCCAGGTCATAGATCAAAAGTTTTTCCCTTTCCTCCAGGCTGTTCCAGACGGCAAAATAATTCAGCTGGGCGATGTTCTGTACATTCAGCAGCAGGTCCTCGAAAGTGAACCCCTGCGCGATCAGTCGTTTGTTTACGCTTTCGAAATCGAGAAGCCCCATGGGTTCCGTTTCATCGGCCAATTCAGCGGGGGTGGTCTCGTCTGCTTCAATATCCTCTGTTCTGCCAATGTTGAAATAGTAAGTTTCGAAATTGCCGATAATGTCCAGGTATTGCTTGATCAGTTCATTGCCTTCGTTGTTGTCTTCAAAATGTCTTTGCAGACGGTGGGGACTGAAAGGCGAAACAATGATGATTTGTTCCAGTTTATGTCCCTTATCGTAGACCTTTCTTTTCAATTTGTGTATCAGCGCGATTTTGTTCTTCAGCGCCTCGATGGATATCGATTCCGTATCGTATATCATCACGATCTCTTTCTCATCCTCGATGGAAGCATCTTTGGCGGAGACTTCCGATACCCCGAGGTACCTCATGTCGATCGTGAAGGTTTTTCCCGGGAACAACCTCCTGACAAAATAAGTGGCCTTGGAATAGGGTGGGCTGATAATGTAACTGAATTTGGAATTTTCCAGCTGGTCGTCAATTTTTCGTAAAAACCGGGGGATGATCCCGAGCAGGAACAATTTTGAGGTCCAGAAGGTGACCAGCCCATGCAAAATAAACAACAGGATCAGTAAACTGATAACCATGGCAATACGCAATCCAATCTCCTGACCTCCGAAGTTGAACAGGAAATCAGACCAGTTGACGCGCAACCTTCCGGACCTCAATTCGATCTTTACCGGACTTACCTTCGCTTTCTTACCGGTATAATAGACCATCTTGATGGAATCATGGTCCACCTGCCATTTCAATATCCGTTCCCCGTTCCCCTTATCCTTTCCCAGGGAGGCGAAGGCGCCTTCCTTACCACTCCAGATGGGCCTGCGTAGCGCGTTGATCAATGTGCTGTCAGATGAGGAAAAAGTATTGATCGTGGTATCGATATTGTCGGCAGTAGTGCAAATGTAATACGGACTGTTCAGGGTCCTGTAATCTTTAAAACTGGTATCAGCAGTAAGGAATTTGCCGTCTATGATCCTTTCGGTGAGCTCTTTCTGGAGATAAATGGTCTTGACCGCCTTTTCAAAATTGTACGACCTGTTGAAAAAACTGTATACCGGTACTACGCTGATGAACAATACAAAAAGGAAAAGCATGGTATTGTATATGTTCCGCACAGGATTGAGGTCATCATTACCTCGTGTGATCAGCACCAGTTTACTGAAGGAAAGGTATATAACGACACCCGAAAGAAGGAGAAAAACAATAAAGGACCAGAAGGGGATTCCCTGGACCCCGGAAATGGTAAATATGAGGAAAGCAAATAATAGCACCGTAGTAAAGTAAACCAGGTATTTCGGTTTTCTAATGATCTCAAAAGGTGGTGAAAAGTTTTTCAAAACGAAAATGACCACGGTGACCAGCAAACTGAAGAATGAAAATGTAGCCAGGATATGGCTGTAGATCTCTCCGAAAACATAGATCAGGAATGCCGCCAGCAGATAAGCGACCAGCAGCATATAACGCTTTCTCAGTGCAGGAAGCGGCCAAAGCCATCCGAAGAAAAGGTTTCTTCCTTTGGTTTTCATCCTTTTCTGATAATCCACCATGACAAACAACAAGATCTGCAGCAAAATGATAAAGAAAAGAATCATGTAAAACTGTGAGGTAAGTGTCAATACCTGCGCATCGTTGTCCTTTTCCAGTTCTTCATTCATGAAGACGATAAGGAAGAGCGGAAGGCTTCCCATGGGCTGGATCTGGAACCGGCTTTGTACCCCGTCATAAATTCCCTTGAAAATATATTTCTCCCCTGATACCATGGCCTGACGAAGTTTGGTTTCATTTCCTATCTCTTCAAAGACATTTTCCTGCAATATCCGTGAAGGATTCTTGTGAAACATGACCATTCCTTTTTCATTCACCACCATATAGGAGATATTCGGCGGCAGGGGCAGGTCGTTCATTGACTGGAACTTTGAATCCATACATACCACCGTCGGCAGAAGGCTTCCTTCGTAACCCTCGCCCGCCAGCCTGTAAAGCGGTTTATCCAGTATCGATCTCTTGCTGATCATCGCATAGGTGATGCCCTGTGTGACCGAATTGATCGATTCGATGAAGATGCTGTTGCCCTCCCACAATATCCGGTCCGGGTCATTGGGTACGTTAAAATATTGTCTGAATTTCACATTTACCCTGGAAGTCAGGTTGTTGCGATGCCACTTGACCAATTGATCACCTTCATTGTTCATCCAATTGGTCAGCTTATAAAATTTGTATTTACTGGAATTAAGGGCGCCCGTCATATCATAAGTGCCCCCGTTTGATTTGTTGTTTATATCGGACAGGATCTG
>JARRQC010000311.1:0-2754 GCA_037382165.1 bacterium
TACAGGCAGCGTCACACCAAAGTATCCCTCATAGTCTGAAGAATTATTATTGTCGTAGGATACCATGATCTGCACATCAAAGGAGCTGTCGGGATCTGCAGTAAACGGTTGAATGATAAAATCAAAATGCGCACATCCGGCTAAAATTGAAAATCCAAGGAAGGCTATGATAATTCCGGTTTTGAATTTTGGTTTTTTCATGAGAATACGGTTTTGGTCCTGTCACAAACCTAACCCACTCCCATCCAAATGGCTTTCACCATTGTAACAATAGCTTTCAATGAGGTAACATGGAGTAAAAATGACTAAAGCCCGGTGTATTCTGAAGGTGAAATTCCAAAGTGTTCCTTGAAACAGGTGGAGAAATAAGCCGGAGTATTGAACCCGACATCGTAAGCTATTTCTGCAGCGGTAGCGTTTTTTGATTTGAGCAGCACGGCGGCTTTGTTCAGCCGGATGATCTTTATGAATTCCGAAGCAGATTGATCGGTGAGGGCAGTCAATTTCCGGTGCAGCTGCATGCGGCTCAAACCCATTTGCCTGCTGAATGCTGAAACACCAAACTCAGGATCCGACATTTCTCTTTCTGCCACCTCATAGGCTTTGCTTAAAAATTGCTCATCCATGGAGGTAATCCCGCTGTCTTTCAGTTCGTCAGGGCCGGGGGATGACATAAAGGACAATTTCCTTCCAAAGACCTCCCGCAGATGTTTTCTCTGATGGACCAGGTTATTGACCCGGGCCACCAATTCGTCGGCATCGAAGGGCTTGGTCAGGAAATCATCCGCCCCGGTCTCCAGGCCTTCCAGTTTACTTTCCCTGGAAGCTTTGGCGGTCAAGAGAATGACCGGTATGTGGCTGGTCCTTTCATCGGTCTTCAGCCGGGCGGTCATCTGGTTGCCGTCCATTTTGGGCATCATCAGGTCGCTCACGATCAGGTCGGGAATGTGTTCGACGGCTTTTTCCGCTCCTTCTTCGCCATCTTCTGCTTCTATGATGTTATAATCACCTTCCAGGTAGCTTTTAATGTACGAACGCATATCTTCATTGTCTTCCACGATCAGAAGCAAAGGCAATGCATCGTCCCCGGGAACATCTGATTTTGTTTTTGTTTCTGCACCCACTTCATTCATGAACAAATAATCGTCATTCAGCAGGTCATCATCCGTGTCCGGCGTATGTTTTCCGGTCTCTACGATCTCATCCGCTGAAAGGTGGTCTTTGCCGCTGGGCAGTATCACCGTGAACACCGTTCCCTTGCCGGTTTCGCTTTGTACCGAGCTGGTGCCCTGGTGCAGCTCCACGAGTTCTTTGGTGAGCGCCAGCCCGATGCCTGTTCCCAGGGTGGTCTTCATCTGCTTTTCATCCACCTGGTAGAAGCGGTCGAATACATGGGGCAGGTCTTCTTCCGGGATGCCGGTGCCGGTGTCGGAGAAGGTGATCCGGATGCCTCCGGTTTCCTGCCCCCTCTGTGTCTCTCCGGCAGCTGCCGGAGGAGAAAAGACGGAAGAATTTTCTTTCACGGAATCTGACCCATTGGAAGGGGGGGCAGGAGGGGTGGTGCCGGAGACCGAAACGTTGATCTCCCCTCCTTTATCGGTGTATTTTAAAGCATTAGAAAGCAGGTTGTTGACCACCTTTTCAAATTTGATTGTATCCACATACACCATGTATTCTTCGGCATCGCTTTCAAAGGCTAATTTGATCTCCCTGTCTTCCGCCATGGAATGAAACGATTGCAGGTACAGGTGGGTCAACCTGACGATGTTTTCCTGGCGGGCCCTCAGTTTCATCTTGCCTGATTCCAGCTTGGAAAGGCTTAACAACTGGTTGACCAGGGTTTGCAGCCTTAATGCACTACGGCGCACGATACTCAGGTCAGTTTTATTTTCTTCCTTCCTCAATCTTTCGATCACCCGGTCAAGCGGGCCAAGTATCAGGGTCAGGGGGGTGCGGAATTCATGGGAAATGTTGGAAAAGAATTTACTTTTTTCTTTATCCAGTTCAGCCATTTTTTCGGCATTGATATGCTCCAGTTCCAGTTCCTGCCGCAGGTTTATCTTTCTTAATTCGTTTCGGCGAAGCATATAAACAACGATTATAAATACCATGGCGTAAAATAGATAGGCCCACCAGGTCTTCCAGAAAGGAGGATGGATAAACAATGCAAGGTGGGCACCTTCTTCATTCCAGTAGCCGTCGTTGTTGCTTCCCTTTACCCGGAAGGTGTACTTCCCTGGACTGAGGTTTGTGTAAAAGGCCGTTCGCCTGTTTTCTGATTGAATCCAGTCTTCATCATAGCCTTCAAGCATGTAGGCATACTGGTTCTTTTGCGGGTTGATGTAATTCAGGGCCACGAAATCAAAGCTGAAATCATTCTCATTGTAGCCCAGCTCAATATCCTCGAGCTCATAGAGTGGCTTGTCAAAATATTTTGGTTCTCCTGCCACTGTCAATGAAGTAATATAAACGGGGGGGATGAACTTGTTTTCCTTCAGGCTGTCAGGATGGAAATAGGTAAATCCATTTCTTCCGCCAAAATACAACCAGCCATTGTTGTCTTTGAACGAACTTTGTTCGATAAATTCCCGGCTGACCAATCCATCTTCCACGTCATAATTATGAACTGTAAGATCCCGGGGGTCGATCTTTGAGATGCCTTTTGGTGTTGAAGCACAAATAATTCCACTGTTATCGATCTCGATGGCCATTATGGTATTGCTAGGTAGCCCCTGGTCGGTTGTAATTGAATTA
>JARRQC010000312.1:0-3340 GCA_037382165.1 bacterium
GTAAGGCGGATGCACGACTCTTGCTCATGTATGCATTTGCCTCAGAGGTCACCTCCAAAATAGATATCGAACCGCTCCGGATCAGTATTGAAGACATGATAAAAAAACGTCTCAGGGGTGAATTGTCCATCTGCGACAAGTGTGTTCTTCATTGCAGTGTACCTGAAAAGCCGATCGAATTTGAGATTGACATGAGCAAAGTCTGATGGCTGCCTTCGGTTTTTGACCGATTGTTTGAATGAAGGCATACCCCAAAATTCATTATAATTGGTCCCGAATCAATCATGACAGGACTGAACTTTTTTCTGAAACTTCTACCTTTGCATACCCATGGCTTTTGATGTTTATAAGATCAGAAAAGATTTTCCCATACTTCAACAGGAAGTCAATGGAAAGCCATTGATATATCTGGACAATGCGGCAACCACACAGAAGCCGGATCAGGTAATTGAAAGGATAACCCGTTTTTATAAATCAGAAAACAGCAACGTGCACCGGGGTGTACATGCGCTAAGCCAGGCAGCTACCGAAGCTTATGAGCAAGCCAGAAGATACACGGCAGGTTTTATACATGCTGAGAGTGAAAAAGAGGTGATCTTCACCCGGGGTACTACTGAATCCATCAATTTCATTTCCACCGTCTTGGACAAAGTGGTGATGAAAGGGGATGATCTCCTCGTTTCTGCTATGGAACATCATTCCAACCTGGTGCCATGGCAACAACTCTGCGAAAGAAAAGGGGCTGTATTGAAAATCATTCCGGTGAATAAATCAGGCGAGCTGAATCTTGATGCCCTGGGAAAAATGCTGACGCCAAGGACCAAGATTCTGGCGGTAGCGCATATTTCCAATGTGTTGGGAACCATAAATCCGATCAGGGAAATCGCCGATTTGGCCCATGAATTGGGTACATTTGTGGTCGTCGATGGTGCCCAGGCAACGGCACATACCCCAATCGATGTCCGTGAAATGGATTGTGACTTTTATGCCTTGTCCGCTCACAAAGCCTACGGTCCAACCGGTATCGGGGTGCTATATGCCAAATCGAATTGGTTGCAGCTTGTAGAACCTTACCAATATGGTGGTGAAATGGTTGACCAGGTCTCTTACGAAAAGGCAACATTCAATGAGCTGCCCTTTCGCTTTGAAGCGGGCACACCCAATGTGGAAGGAGCTGTTGCCATGGAATCAGCCCTGAGATATATTGATTCGGCGGGTATCGGCGAGATTAGGAAGTATGAAGATCAACTGCTTGAGCGCGCTACCCGGAAGCTGGAAAATATCGAAGGGGTCAGAATTATTGGCCGCGCCAGGAACAAGACGGCAGTACTCTCTTTCGGGGTTGAGGGTCTGCATCCTTACGATCTGGGCACATTGCTGGATCAAATGGGTATTGCGGTACGAACTGGATACCATTGTGCCCAGCCATTGATTGAATCGTTTGGCATGACAGGTACTTTGCGTGCTTCCTTTGCAATGTATAATACCTTTGAAGAGGTGGATATCTTTATTTCCTCCTTGCAAAAAGCGATTCAAATGCTACGTGCCTAAAATAAAAGTTGATTGACATGACCATTGAAGAAAAACAAAAAGCGCTGGTGGATGAATTTTCCATATTCGATGACTGGATGGACAAATATTCCTACCTCATTGAATTAGGAAAAGACCTTCCCGTCATTGAGGAAAAGTATAAGGATAAACAGCACCTGATCTCAGGATGCCAGTCCAGGGTATGGCTTCATGCTGAACTTTTGGATGGCAGAATTGTTCTCACTGCTGATAGTGATGCTGTGATTACGCGGGGCATTGTCAGTCTGCTGATCAGGGTTTTTTCCGGTCAGTTACCTGATGACATTTTGCATGCAGACTTTGGATTTCTCGACAAGATCGGTTTAAATCAGCATTTGTCACCAACCCGGGCCAATGGGCTACAGTCAATGATCAGGCAAATACAGCTTTATGCCCGTGCATTTCAGCTTAAATCGCAAAATTGAGAAAAAATGAACAAGCAGGAAATTAAGGCGCTCGAGGAAAGGGTGATCAATGTATGCCGGAATGTTTACGACCCTGAAATTCCCGTCAACATTTATCAACTCGGATTGATATATGATATCAGTGTATCGGAGGATGGAAAGGTAAAGATCGTGATGACCCTTACCACTCCCAATTGCCCGGTAGCCGAGAGTCTCCCTGAGGAAGTCAGGACGGAAGTAGGAAAACTCGAAGGCGTTACCGAGGTGGACCTTGAACTTACCTTTGATCCGCCCTGGGATCAGGATATGATGACCGAAGAAGCCAAACTTGAACTGGGTTTACTTTAACCCGGCAGAAACCAAACTCATAATTCCTACTGATAACTTTATATATTTCCGGGAATACCTGATAATCCTTTCATACCACTGGAATATTTCACCCAAAAATCAGCTTTTCCTACTTTACATGTTTGTGATACCCATGGCTTCATCTCAACCTGACATTGTCTCCAAAAGGTTTAATTTGTTTCCAGCAACTGGTTGGAGAACAAATTGCTCAACCCTCGCTGATACCGCATCCATGTGATCTCCATCTTATTCATAGTCCATAATTCACCCCATCATTAAGGGCAGAAATTACCTGCAGACCAAAAGGTTCATGCTTTCTTGTCAAGGATCAGGATCTGGTTGGCAATTACTTCTGTTATATATTTTTTATTGCCTTCCTTGTCTTCGTATGAGCGATTCACCAGTTTGCCCTCAAACGCAATCTCCGAAAGATTTTGGGTCCATGCCCAACCGTCCGATCAAATGGACGGAATTACTTAATGTACTCATGTGATAGATGTTAATTAATTTGGTTTTACGGGTTGTTATTTCAGGCTGCAGCCTGTCTGAGCTGATGACACGCCAGGCAAACCGTATCAGCCAGACAAGACCACAAACCATGTCAAAGGACAACCTGAAATATTACAACCTATGATTAAAATGACTCATGATGAAGCAAACATAAGTTGACTTTTTGAATATAGTCGGTTGATAAACGTTTACTTTCGTTTGACATTCGTTTGTAAACATTTGCACTTGGGTAAATCCTTGACAGGTAAAGAAATCGGCGACAAGAATAATCGAATTATCTGCTGGAGTCCTGAGAATTTATCGTTTGCTGATACCCTAATATTATTGTAATAACCATTAAATTTAGGTGTATCAACGGACCCTGAGTTTAGCTAAACGCTTAAAACAGCGAAAAAAGGAGGTTATCATTTCATTTCTGACTGTATTACGGAGCATAAAAAAAGGGGCTGTGTAGCCCCGTTGTAGAAATAATTATGCAGAATGATTAGTACCCATTTAACATCTGTGCC
>JARRQC010000313.1:0-2734 GCA_037382165.1 bacterium
GGTTTTTCCTGGGCGAGCACATCACAGTCACCGGATTGATTACCACTTTTGACGGTGTTCCTGAGATCATTGTCAAGAATAAACATCAACTGGGTCTTTACTAAGATAGCAACCATATTCAAAGCAAAGGGAGGCTGTTCATCCAGGTGGACAGCCTCTGTTTTTATGCCTGGAAGGCACTGTTAAGTAACCCCGTTTGCTTTGCTACTGTGTTTCTTCAGGGATGACCAAAGAGACCCTCTGGACGGAGTATGCTGTGAAAATGCCCTGGGCCCCGTTGTCAATGTTGGTGGAGACATTGGCCGGGGGGCCTGAAAACAACGGATTGTTCCCGGCTATCTCAAGCTGGGCTTCTGCAATGAAATTATAATACGCCTGATCAATGGCGTTGAGTTCAAAGGTGATGGTATCGCCCGGCCTGGCAGCTTCCCTGGGCTCATCATCAATTAGAAATCCAACAGGGAGTCCAAATATATAGGTCCCATTAAAAAAATCATCTGACTGTATAAAGTACTTTGAGAGGGTATCTGTCAAAAGATCCTGATTTTTCCAGATTTTAAAGCTGTACCAGTTTCTTTCCGGTGGATCAAGAGCATACATAAATACTTGGTATCCTGATACAAAAGGGGATTGAAAATAGGTAACCTTGATTGAATCGAGTATGGCACCGGAAGGCATCCTGCTCTGGGCCGAATAGATCTCCCCTGCTCCGTCCCCGTTTACATCCAGCTGACTGATACGGATGGCATAATTTTGTTCTGGAACCCCCCTGAAAGCCTCGTCTGTAAGGTACAAGCCTGGGATGGTGTCATGTTCAGAGCAGGGAATCATTCGGCCCCCTGTTTCCAATTCAACCAACGCTCCGGTGATCTTTGGAGAAGGGGCATTGGAAAAGTAATCACTGGACAGTGACAATTGGACCTGATGATGCAGAGAGTCTTCACTTACTGTCCCATATACTACCAACCTCTGGTAGGTTGAACCCAGTTCAATATCTATGATCTCTGTACAAGAAAATGCCATTGAAGCCAGCAGGCTCAGTCCGATTAAAAGCTTATGGAAAGATGCGGATCTCATTCAAAATCTGAAGTTATAGGTAATGGCAGGAATGATTGAAAACAGGTAAGTCATCTCAGCATATGTCTGATCGGGATTTTCATTATCCTGAATAAAATTGAGTGTCCAAACATTCTTTCTTGCATATGCATTATATACTGAAAAGTTCCATTCTCCCCGCCATCGCCTGTCCGGTTTCTCTTTACCTCGAATCGTCAGTGAAAAATCGAGCCTGTGATAATCCGGCAGCCTGTATTCATTTCTACCGGTGTACAGCGGCAGAATGTTGCCCTGGATCTCATATCTGCCGGAAGGCAGCGTAAATGGTATTCCGGTGCTGTAGATCCAGTTGGCACCCACTCCAATCCTTGGTGTGATGTCGTAGCTGAACACCAAAGCCAGGTCGTGAGGTTTATCATACGGTGCCGGATAGGGCACTCCTGCGTTGATTTCGGGTATATCCCTGATTGTGCGAGACTAGGTATAACTGATCCATCCTGAGAATCCGGAAATCTCGTATTTCACGTAAAGTTCTGCTCCGTAAGAGGTCGCCTCCCCTATCCTCAGTTCTCCTTCCAGCCTTGGATTCAATAACAACTGGGCATGGTCCCTGAAGTCAATGGAGTTGGTCATTTTTTTATAATAGAGTTCCAGCGAAGATTCAAGCCGGTTATCAAAGAAGTTCCTGAAATAGCCAACTGATATCTGATCCGATATTTGGGGTTTGATGTTTGGAGATGCAGGGAACCAAATATCCAGCGGGGTACCGGCTGTTGAATTGCTGGCCATCTGCAAGTATTGCCTTGTACGTGAATAGCTTGCTTTTACAGAATTCTTTTCATTGATCAGGTAGTTTACAGCAATTCTAGGTTCCAATCCCTGATAATAATTGAAAAATTCACCTTTTTCATAGGACATCGAATCCACTACTTCATAGCTTTCATCATAGCTGTAGACAGTGGCTTCACCCATATTCTGGAAAAGGGAATACCTCAATCCATACCTTGCGGAAAAACGTTCCCCCAGTTTTGACTCTCCCGAAAAATAGAGACCGCTTTCCAGCGCCTGGTTATTCGAAAGTTCAGATTCGGTCACATTTTCATCCTGGTCCTGTGCTTTGATTGATCCCGGTTTGATCACATGCAATGTGCTGGAAAAACCAAATTTAAATGTATGTTCGGGTGAAAAATAGGCGGTAAAATCCCCCTTGACTCCGAAATCTTCAAGAAATGAGAGCCAGTTGAAATAAGGGATTTCTCCTTCAGGTGTTCCCAGGTCATAGAAATAATGCGAATTGACCAGGGTGAAGTTGCTGAAGATCCGTTTGCTGAACAGGTGGTTCCACCTCAGGGTAAATGTCCTGTTCCCAAAATACATCCCTGCAAAATCATTGGCAAAAACATCCTTCCCATAATAGCCTGAAAAAAAGATCCGGTTATTTTCGTTGATCGTATAGTTCAGTTTTCCATTGAGGTCATAGAAATAGAGAGAATTATCCCTGACGGCAGTATCCCTGGCAAAAGGAAGGAAAATATCTGCATACGTACGGCGTCCTGCCAGCAGGAATGATACTTTATCATTAAAA
Source organism: bacterium (assembly GCA_037382165.1). GTDB lineage: Bacteria > Bacteroidota > Bacteroidia > Bacteroidales > F082 > JAADID01. The sequence goes on from JARRQC010000313.1 coordinate 2,642, forward strand.
ACCGGCCCTTCAAGTGTTAACCGGCTCGAGATGGTCCCGATTCCCCCTGTGGCACTTAACCGACGGTTATTTCCATCTTTCATGCGGATATCG
>JARRQC010000314.1:0-4681 GCA_037382165.1 bacterium
GACTGATATGACTGCACTGGTAAGGAATAGTCTAAGATCCGTGAAACAACATGACGCAATGAATGTCGCCGATCTTGAGCAGGAAGTTGAAGGCTGGCTTAAAAAAAGAAAGATAGAAAACCCATGGGAGTACACATCGGGCCTTGTATCCATTGGTCTTGATGCTCAAAAACTGGATCAACTGGCCGCTGAAATCGCTGAAGAAAGACATTTAATTTTATTTGTAATCATTAAATCCTCCGCTTTGCTATATGAGATCTATTCTCTGCTGAACCAGGTCGTTATGGGTTCGGGGCGTATATCTGAAATCGTGGTTGCCCTGAAGAATTATGCCTTCTTGGACCGTGACTCCCTGGAGGATATCAATGTGCATGAAGGAATAGATGACACACTCATCATCATGAAAAGCAGGCTGAAAAAGGGAATCAGGGTGCACAAGAACTATGCCCTCCATCTGAAAAAGATAACCGCTGTTGGTAGAGAGCTTAACCAGGTATGGACAAACATTATTGACAACGCTGTCGATTCGATGGAAGGTGAAGGAGACATCACCATTACCACAAAGAACGATAATGACCATATCGTGGTTCAGATCGAGAATAACGGTCCGGAGATCCCGAAACAAATACAATCCAAGATTTTTGACCCGTTTTTCACAACCAAAGAACCCGGCAAAGGAATCGGGCTTGGACTTTCTACCAGTTACAGCATCGTAACCGAAAAACAAAAGGGTTCCATTACGGTAAAATCTGATAAAAACTTCACCTGTTTCGAAATCAGATTGCCTGTCAACCTGCAAACAACAAGCAGGACTGGCCAGAATGGGAATTTTTAATACTTATCCTTCGCCGCGAAAAGAAATGCCCTGCAATGATCCTTCGACATTCTTATCGTAATAAGCTGAAACTTTTTCGTGAAATGAAGTATTGGTCATGGTATTTGCGGATAAGTAATAAAATATTTTTAAAACCATTTTTATCTTGAGGCGCTCTTTAACCCTCATTTTTCAATGCCCTTTTAGACGCCTTGAAATGATCCGGCGACATGCGGAACCTGCTTCAGTGCAATCATAATCCCAATGGCCGCCAGTCCCCTTGATTACGGATGAGGGAAAATAATATCCCACTATCCCTGTCTGCAGAAAACCAAGTATGATCTGGAAAATTCCGGAAATTACCACGGCAAGGAGAAATGCATCAAATGCCCCGAGGTCTTCAATAGAAGTTAGTACGATCACTGTCAGCCCCACAGCCGGTCCGCTGACACCCAACTGTGAGCCACTGAGGTAGCCGATAAGGATGCCGCCTACAATACCTGCGATGACTCCGGAGAAAAGTGGCACTCCCGATGCAAGAGCTACTACAGGCAAAGGGGCAATACAACGAGAAAAACGACAAAACCCAAAGGAATATCGCTCCTGTAGATTCCGAAAAAACCATGAAGCAATGAATCAGATGGGTTCATAATTCAGGAAAATTTAGTTTTTGGTATCACTAAAATAAGGAGAGTTTGCGGAGTAAGGGATAAAAGGCTGCCCGGAAACCGAACAGCCTTTATTAAGGTTTCAAATAACCAGCTTATGAAGCCATGTAATTTTCCAGATCGGCAATCACCTTCTTATTGACCTTACGTGGATTGGAAGCTTTAAATGCTTTCAATTCCTCAAGTGCAATTTTTCCATATTCATAAAGTCCCGAAGGATTCTTATCATAATCATAACTGCCGATGCAGTAAGTCAATTTTGACTGCAGCTCACGATACTGATCCACTTTGATCTTATCGAATACCTGTACAGCTGCTTCACAAGCGTTCCTGAATTTTTCTGTTTTAGTCATCATTCTATTGTTTGTTAAAAAATGAGCAGGCAAAATTAGAAAAGTTTGCAATCCTACAAATATCCTACAAAAGAATATGATCGAATAGCTGGTTTTTATGAAAACAAATCTTCAAATCCACCTGAAACCCCTGATTGTTAACGATTGCGGAAAGATTACCGTCTTCCATGAAAAATTTCCGTTCCCGTCAGGAAATATTTTAATTACTTACTTTTGAATACTAATGTAACCAACCATGAAATACGCGATACCACTGCTCCTGTTTTTATTTATCCTCTCTTCTTGTGATCATCAGAAATTTGAACTGCATTATGACCACGACAATGTTGCTTATATTGATAAAGCAGCACTTCCTGAGTTATCGATTCACAAAAATATTTACGTTCCCGCTTATTCCGATATCTATTATGAGACCGAGGACAAAGTAACCTATCTGACCGTTATACTAAGCGTCAGAAACATCAGTTTCAAGGATACCATTTATGTTGACGGTATCGAATATTATAACAGCAGCGGTAAACTAGTTCACAGTTATATTGACAAAGTACTCATGCTCAGACCGATGGAGTCCATGGAATACATTGTTAGATCTACTGACAAAAAAGGGGGATCGGGTGCAAACTTTGTTGTCAGCTACCATGCTGCTGAACATATAAAGAATTTACCGCTTATTGAGTCTGTGATGATGGGTAATCTGGATAATTATCGCTTTTCCTTTACTTCAAGAGGTGTTGAAATCAATCCATAGATCTGCCAGTCTCCGCTAGTTGTTAGTATGAAGAAAAACAAGATAAACCGAATTGATTAGATGGATACCTGGTATTTAGACGCTATCTGGATCAGCGTTGCTTTTTTAGGAGGCTTGCTGGCGCGTAGGATCGGCCTCCCTCCCCTGATCGGTTTCCTGGTGGCTGGATTTGGATTGAATTTCGCTGGTTTTACAGCCGGAGGAGTAGGCCTTGAGGCCGTTGCAGACCTGGGTGTCATGCTATTGCTATTTACCATTGGCTTAAAATTGAACGTCAGGTCCCTTTTGTCGCCTGAGATCTGGATGACCACTTCGATCCAGATGATCGTCATGACCCTGGTATTTGGCACCCTGATCTTCCTTTTGAGTTTTAGCGGCCTTTCATTTCTGGCGGGTATGGATACCCTCACAGCATTGGTCATCGGCTTCACCCTGAGTTTCTCAAGTACGGTATTTGCGGTGAAGATCCTTGAAGACCGGGGTGAAGTGACCTCTTTCCACGGGAGGATATCCATAGGCATACTGGTGATACAGGATATACTCGCCGTTTTTTTCCTGACACTGACAGGAGATGCTAAAATCTCCTTCTGGCTGATCGCCCTGCCGGTTTATCTTTTCATTGTCCGCTGGATCTTACTGAAGCTGCTGGCCGCGGTGGATCATGGAGAACTATTTACCCTCTTTGGGTTTTTTGCCGCTTTCGTTGCGGGTGCAATCAGTTTCAAGCTTTTTGGCCTGAAGGCCGATCTGGGCGCCCTGGTTATCGGGGCGATGATCGCTCCCCATGAACGGTCAAAGGAGCTTGTCAAACATATGATGGGATACAAGGATTTTTTCCTCGTCGCTTTTTTCCTGAAGATCGGCCTGGCAGGATTACCCACCTGGGAGAACCTGGTTGTCGCCGTTATCCTGGCCCTGCTGGTTATTTTTAAAGGTGGTTTCTTCATCTATCTCTTTACCCGATTTAATCTGCGGGCCAGAACTTCCTGGCTTGCCTCGCTCAGCCTTTCCAACTACAGTGAGTTTGGTCTTATTGTCGCGGCCATCGGATACCAGCAGGGGATGATCAGCCCGGAATGGCTTGTTGTTATCGCACTTGCACTTTCCTTTTCCTTTTTCATGGCTTCCCCGGTAAATGCAAGGGCGCACATACTCTTTAACCGATACCGTTCGAGAATTACCATGCTCAACAAACAATGTGAGCACCCGGATGATGAAATCTATGATCTGGGGAAAGCTGAGTACCTGATTTGCGGTATGGGAAGGATCGGAAGGGTTGTCTATCACTACCTGCACGGCAAATACGGCGACCGTGTCCTTGCGATAGATTATGACATTCAGAATGTTGAAAAACTGCAGGCTGCCAACAAGAATGTATTCTGGGGAGATGCCACGGACAGCTTGTTCTGGCAGAATGCAAAACTTGATCATATTAAAATGGTCTTCCTGGCCATGACAGATCATAAAACCAACCTGAATGTTGCCCGCGAAATACAATCGGTAACAGGAAGGAGTTTTCTTACAGGTGCTACCAGCAGGTTCAGGGATGAGTTCCAGGAACTGAAAGCCCTTGGGGTTGATTTTGTATATAATTATTATGACAGACTGGGTGCAGACTTTGCTGACCGTTTCGTCAATTACACCGAAGATAAAAAGGAGGAACAACCTATTGAAACAGAATGGTAAAACCCTGATTATGGGACTTGGAAATATCCTTTTACAGGATGAAGGTATAGGTATCCATACCTTAAGGGAGCTTGAAAAGATGGAATGGCCTGAATGGGTTGACTTGCTCGATGGCGGTACGGGGGGATTTGTCCTGCTTTCTCTTTTTCATGAATACGACCACCTGGTCATCATCGATGCTACATTGAGTGAATCTCCGGAAGGAACCATCAAAGTACTGTATCCCAAATTTGCAAAAGATTTTCCCAAATCACTCAGCACACATGAACTGGGCCTCAAGGATATGATCGAATCTGCTGTCCTGCTCGGCAAAGTTCCTGATATCAGCTTAGTAACCATCTCAATACGCCCGTAACAGGCCATGAATATAGAACTGTCCCGGTCCTTCAAGAATACGATACCGGCAGCGATC
>JARRQC010000315.1:0-2730 GCA_037382165.1 bacterium
TTCAGTTACTTTTCATATTGACCTCGGAACAAAAACCCGAAAGCCCGACGAAGGAGGGCTGGGTTTTGCTGATACCACCCCCCAAAGATTCGCGCAAGCAAATCCCGTTCGCCTCAATTAGAAATATGACTTGACTTTTACCATAATTGGTTCACTTTGTTTGATGACTTACATTCATCTCCGACCAAAGGAGACTCCATGAAAACAAGCGGGATCCGTAGGTGGTGATCGACGAAGACAAGGCAAAAATCATGACTGATCAGGGCGGTATATCTCCCTCGGTATCCAATTCATTATTAATCGAATTGAAAGTACAATAAATACGCCAATAATAGAATCATACTTCGATCCCCTACCCCACCCTGATTTCCAGTTACTGATTCAAAAAGTCCAGTACTTCCTGTGAAAAAAGGATAAACACTGGCTTAAAACTTAAAGTTATTATGATATATATCATACTAAAGAACCATTGACTCCTATATATTAATCTGATCGTCAATAATATACGATTTTTCCAGTTAAAGCCAAATTCAGACCTGCCTTGACATTACCCAAAATTTAAGTTATGTTTGTGGAAATGGCCAAAAATCTTAAATCAATTCTTTTACCTTTCAATTCACCCTCGAAAACCCTTATCATTGAATGATATCATTGATCGAAAAGGTAAAGTTTTGGTCAAGTGAAAGCTGTTACTGACAGCTTCAACACGCCTGATAATTTCCCAAAAACACACGGATGAAGTAATCCAGTCACTGATCCAACTAACACGAGCATGCAATGGCAGCAGGATTTACTGTCAGCCAGACAATGTATTCCAAAAGGATGCTCTATGGATTTATTGTGAAGGCAAATGCCGGATCATGACTAAATCAGGTATCCTGCCCAACAAACCCACCTGATACTGTTTTTTAATTATTCATTTAAAACTTTAAACTATGAAGTATGCCTACAAATTATTGAAAATGTTCACCCTGATCATTTTCATGGTGCCGGGGATCGTGTATGCCCAGGCCATCAAAGACTCTATTTTGAAAAATTACACACAGGAAGATTATGAGGAATTTGTCAAGCGAGAAATGCGCGGTGAAATCCCTGATGCTTCCGGACCTGTTCCTTCCATGCGGGCAGTGAATGATATTCTCGTCAACAACAATGGAGGAGCGACCGGAACCGGGCTCTTTACACAGAGCGAGACCTCTATCCTTGCCTTCGGAAGTACGGTCCTTGTCGGATTCAACGATTCCGGATCTAGGGATGGGGGAGCCAATAAGTTTACCGGCTGGTCCTATTCCACCGATGGCGGAGCCACTTTTATGGATGGAGGAACATTACCCACCAGCACCATAGGTGATGCCGGCGATCCGGTATTCGCACGTGATGAATCCACCGGAAGGATCTATTATACAACTCTGGGATTTAGTTCTCCAAATACCATCCAGGTATTCGCCTCCGATGATAATGGCGTAACCTGGGATGCCCCTGTCGTGGGTACTCCCGGTGGAACCAATGAAGACAAACAGTGGATAGCTGTTGATAATTTCGCAGGTTCCGGAAACGGGAATGTTTACCTTATCTCCCGGAGATTCGCCGGCGACCAGGGTATTTATGTTTTCACGTCAACCGACAACGGTGCCACGTTCGGACCCGACGGCGGGGTGAAGATCGTTAATTCCACAGGCGCAGGCGACAACAAACAAGGCGCTTTTATCGCTGTGGGAACCGATCATTCTGTTTATGCCTTCTGGATGGATGATGTCACGAATGACCTCAACGTCCGTAAATCAACAGATTTCGGTGCAACATTCGGTGCAACCGTAACCTTCGTTACAGGTCTGGCGGGCACACAGGTCAACAACGGACTGAACCTGACCGGCCAGCGGCAGGGTTCAGCCTCATTTTCAGGATTTCGCAGTAACTCATTTCCACATGTTGCAGTGAATCCTGTCAGCGGACACCTTTACCTGGTTTATAACGACAACCCTGCAGGTGATGACAAGGGAAATATTTATATGGTGATGTCAGATGACGGCGCCGCCACCTGGAGTGCGCCGGTTCAAATCAATGATGACGGAACCACAACCGATCAATGGCAGCCAACGATTGCAGTCACACCTGATGGAAATAACCTGGGTATATTCTATTACAGCCGGGAAGAGGATGCTACGGATAACAACCTTTTCACCTATAACGGAAGAAAAGCATCAATTTCAGGCTCGATTGTTACCTTCTCATCCAGTTTCGTGATCAGCGAACTGCAGTCACTTCCTGAATTTGGAAGAGACAACCAGGTAAACTCTACCTATATGGGAGACTACAATTGTGCCAGCGCAACCAACAACATCTACCATGTAGTATGGTCTGATAACCGGGATGACCTGGATGAAACAGGTGCCGGGAACCGCAAGGATCCGAATGTATATTATAAAGCCGTCCCTGTAGGCAGCGGATCACCCGTTGCAGCATGTCAGTCTGTCTCTATCGCGGCGGATGAGAATTGCCAGGCAATGGTAACGGCAGAAGATGTTGACGATGGATCCTTCCATCCAGATGGCATTCCTGTTACACTGAGCCTGTCGCCCGAAGGTCCCTATGAACTGGGTGTTACCAATGTGACCCTGACAGTTGATGATGGTTTCGGCGGTGTGGCCACCTGCAATGCCACGATTACGGTCAATGATGAGACTGCACCGGTCGCTCCGCCAGCTCCGGCTGACGTGAACGTAGAATGTA
>JARRQC010000316.1:0-2730 GCA_037382165.1 bacterium
CCACCACCATCATTTTGTAAGAGAGCAATGATTTTGTCACCGCAAACCCAAGGTTTTCCCCTGGAAGTTCCACATAGGCCTCCTTTCGATTCCACACCTTGCTCAGTTCATAGCGGGAGGTATAGATATCCACAGCCAGCTCTCTGACGGCGGCATGTTCGTGGTAGATAAAATGTCGTTCAGTGACCTCGTCCCCTTTTTCAATCAGGGATTTCACATCTTCAAATACCTGCTGATAGACCAGGTTCGTGAATTCCAGTTCGTCATTTTGAATTTCCCTGATGATGTATTTGGCGACACTGATTTCTTCATTGTCCTCAGTGCTTAACTGTAGCAGTTGATTTCCGAATTTCAATAGAAAATAGATAATTTCACGTTCCTCTACCTCGGAATATACATGTTCCACAAAGCCAGGAACAGTTGGCTGGCGTGGTACGACCGTGGAAGGTTGTTCACGGATGTAACCCCTGCCTGTCTGCTCCATTTTCCAACGCTGTTCCTGTTTTCGCCTCCTGATCTTATTGACTTCGTTATAAAGTACCTGTTCTTCAACCCCCAGGAGTAGCCCGCTTTCTTTCAAATAGATGCTTCTGAGAATACCATCCGGAATTACGGAAATTGATCTGACAATGTCGGTAACCAGCTTTGCCCGCTTGATGGGATCCTGTTTGGAGTCAGCCAGCAATATTTCTGTCTTAAATGCAATGAAATCCTTTTCATTCAACCGAATGAATTCCAGAAATTCCGAAGAGTTGTGGGAGTGCGCATATGAATCAGGATCCTCTCCCTCCGGAAGCATCACAACTTTCACGTTCATTCCTTCTTCCAGGATCATATCGATACCACGGAAAGAAGCCTTAATTCCGGCTTCATCTCCATCATACAGAATGGTGATATCAGAGCTGAATCGTTTAATCAGCCTTATCTGATCCTGGGTAAGTGCGGTCCCCGATGAAGCCACCACATTGTCAATGCCGGCCTGATGCATGGCGATGACATCGGTGTATCCTTCTACAAGATAACAGCGCTCGTTGGTAACGATCGATTTCTTGGCCTGAAATAGACCGTACAGTATCCTGCTTTTGTGATAAATATCTGATTCGGGCGAGTTCAGGTATTTGGCTATGTTTTTATCAGATTTCAGGGTTCGGCCTCCAAAGCCGATCACATTTCCTGAAAGTGAGTGGATGGGAAAAATGATCCTGCCGGAAAAGCGGTCGAAAAGATCATTATCCCTTTCGATAGAGAGACCGGTTTTTACCAGATACTCTTTTTTATATCCGTTCTTTTGGGCAGTCCGGGTAAAAGCCCTGCGCTCACCCGGGCTGTAACCCAGCTGGAATTTTTTAATCGTATCATCCCGAAATCCCCTTTTTCTGAGGTAACTCAGACCGACGGCTTTTCCCTCCTCCAATTGTAGTTGATCTGCAAAATAGGAGGCTGCAAATGCGGTTACCGTCATCAGACTTTCCCGAACATTTTTCTGTTGGATCTCTTCAGCAGTGAGTTCCTTTTCCTCCACAGGGATGTTGTACCTTTGAGCCAGGTAGCGCAGCGCTTCCGGATAGGTCAGCTTTTCATGCTCCATCAGAAAACCAACGACATTACCTCCTTTTCCGGAACTGAAATCCTTAAAAATACCTTTGGAGGGGGAGACCATGAAGGATGGAGTTTTTTCATTGGTAAACGGACTAAGCCCTTTGTAATTGGCCCCACTCCTTTTTAATGTGACGAAATCGGAGATCACTTCCACAATGTCTGCGGTTTCAAAGATTTGATTTATTGTATGTTGATCAATCATGGCAAACAGTGTAATAAACTCCTTGGAGGGATAAGTACAATCCCAATAAAAATAGCGAATCTAATTGTTCAGCCAAAATCTTATCTTTACTGGTACCGTGAAACGTCTCGTAGTACTTACCGGAGCCGGCATGAGTGCCGAAAGCGGCTTGAGAACCTTCCGTGAAATGGGGGGGCTATGGGAGGAATATGACGTCTATGAGGTGGCCTCCCCTGCAGCATGGACGCGGGACCGGGGCCTGGTACTCAGGTTTTATAATGAAAGAAGAAAACAACTGCTTGAAACGGAACCAAACCGGGGTCACCGGGCTTTGGCAGAATTGGAAAAAGAGTATGATGTGAGCATCATTACCCAGAACGTGGATGACCTGCATGAACGCGCTGGCTCCACACAGGTACTGCATCTTCACGGTGAACTGCGAAAAGCAAGGAGCACGGTGGATCCTGAATTGATATACGATATTGATGGATGGGAACTTAAAGAAGGGGATCTGTGTGAAAAAGGTGCACAGCTGCGCCCTCATGTTGTATGGTTCGGGGAAGCGGTTCCGGCCATCGTTGAGGCAGCAGCACTGGTCCAGGAGGCTGACCTGTTTTTAATCATCGGAACATCCATGAATGTATACCCTGCTGCAGGTTTGATTAACTATGTGCCGGACCACACCCCCATTTACATCATTGATCCCAATGAATTGCCCCTTCCGGATAGTTCAAGGATTACAGTGATCAGAAAAAAAGCTGGTGAAGGGATGGAGGTATTCAAACAGAAATTAGCCAATGATGCGTAGACGGCCCAATCAACTTTTTACATCGTTGCTTATTGGAGGCATGCTGATCTGGGCAAATCCTTCCATGGGTCAACAGTTCAATGCGGGAGTATTTGGAGGTGTAACCGCTTCTCAAGTGGATGGCGACACCTATGGAGGATTC
>JARRQC010000317.1:0-8769 GCA_037382165.1 bacterium
CTGAATATAATTGAGCCATTCCGTGACACCACTTTCCTGAGGATACCAGGTATCTCCACCGTCAGGGCTGTGGTAGATCAGGCCGTTCTGGCCGCACACCCAGAGCTTGATTTCATCTACAATGGTTAACGATTCCAGTGTATCTTCAACCGGGAGGGAGTGGTCATACCATTGCTGTCCGCCGTTATGGGTATACAGTACCATACCCTGATCACCGACAACATATCCGCGATCACCATCAAGGAACTCAAGGTTTCGTAATGTGAGATCCGTGGCTGTCTCCCTATTCATCCATGAATCCCCTCCGTCTTCCGTGGTCATCACCTTACCGTTCTTGCCACAAATAAAACCGTGGTCATCATCGGTAAACAGGATGTCATAAAACCACCATCCGGTAACGCTGTTTTCGAGCAGCCAGTTCGTTCCTCCATCAGTTGTATGCAGTATAATACCGTCATTGCCAACGGCCCAGCCATTCATGCGGTCTGTAAAGTAAACGCCTTCAAGCCATTCCGCAAGGAATAAAGATTGTCCGGACCAGTTCTCGCCTCCGTTTTCCGTATGCTCAATAATCCCTTCATAACCTACGGCCCAGCCGTATTCAGGATCTGTAAAGTAGACTTCCCTGAACGGATGCCGGGTGCAACAGTGCATGGGTTCCCAATTCTGACCGGAGTCAGTCGTTTTCATAACATGGCCAAACATGCCGACCACAATGCAGGTGTCGGGATTGAATGCCGTTGCCGCATAAAAACTTACTGTTGTATTTGGATCTTCCAGAAGCCAGTTTTCACCTGCATCAGTGGTGTGCAGGATCGTGCCGTTGTTACCGCAGATCCATCCGTTGTTCTCATCTGTAAAGAAAACCCCCTGCAGTGTTTCTGTAGTGCCGCTTTCCTGTGGTATCCAATTTGTCCCTCCATCGATAGTGTGAAGTATATTGCCGGCAACCCCGACGGTCCATCCTGTTGTGGGGTTGACAAAGCAAACATCCCACATGGCGACATCCAGACCGGCACTATCCTGTTTGACCCAGGTGGCTCCTCCATCTGAAGTATGAAGGATCGTGCATCCAGGCGGTACCGCCCAACCGGCACCGCCAACAGCCCAGCCATGCATCTCATCGGTAAAGGTTATCGCATTCAGATGGTAAGAAGAATCTGACTGTACGAAGGTCCAGTTATCTCCTCCATTCAAAGTCTTCACGATGACTCCCCAGCGGCTGATGGCCCATCCCTTATTCCCGTTATGGAAGTAAATATCGCGGTAGCGGCAATTGACCGGACTTTGCTGTATCTCCCAGGTCAGCCCTCCATCATTTGTGTGCAACAACAGGGAGTTCAGTCCGGCTGCCCATCCGTTTTGCTCATCGAGGAAAAAAATGGTCCTGAGCCGGTCGTATACATAGGTCGATTGTTGCTGCCATGAAATGCCGCCATCCGTAGTGTGGTGTATGCTTCCCAATTCACCACAAGCCCACCCCTCGTTATCGCTCACAAATGAAACATCAAAGAAGCGGTTGTTGGTGGGAAGGGGATTCTGCCACTCCCATTGGGCCGGCAAATAACTAATGAAGAAAATGAATGGTAAGGTAAAAACTAATCTTTTCATGTCCGGAATGTCTGGTTTTGAGCAGTATAATGTACGAATATATGTGCAGAATGTCAAGGAAAAAATACCGCGATTTTAGCACCTTGGAAGCAGGGTTTGGACGGAAAAGTTCCAGAACTGAAGCGCTAATTTTTTAAAATAATATGTTAACTGTGCCATATATTGGCATAGTATATCTTTATTTTTGTAAGGAAACAAGGTAAGGATATCATGGCCAAGCAAGTCATTATCATGCGGTATAACTTGATCATCAAGAAGCTGCGACATTAGCTCTCCATTTCCAAGGAGATTTCTGTTTACCTTGATATGGAATCGTAAATCCAGGGGCTCGATTGCCGGATATCAAAACACGCTACATGAAAAAGCCATTTATTTCAAAATCGGCATTCATCAAAGGATTGCAATGCCACAAAGCGCTCTACCTGAAAAAGCATTACCCGGAGCTGGAAGATCCCGTCTCGGAAGCACAGCAAGCCATCTTTGATGCCGGCACCGACATCGGACAACTGGCAACCGGCCTGTTTCCAGGGGGTGTGGACCTGGGCCATTACATCCCCAAACAGATGTTCGACAATGTAAGGGTTACCCGGGATCACATCCATCAGCGGGACACGATTTACGAGGCAGGGTTCTCACAGGACAGCCTGTTGTGTTTTATGGATATCCTGGTACCCGATGGAGACCGGTGGAAGGCTTATGAAGTGAAAGGGTCCACTTCCGTAAAGGAGGTCTACCTGTGGGATGCCGCCTTCCAGTATTATGTGATGAGGCAAAGCGGTGTTCGATATCGGACCGCATTGTTCAGACCCTTATCCATGCAGTTTCCGGGGCCATTGCTGGAAGAGCATACCGGAATACAGTGTATTCAACATCTCACGGTTGAAACAGGACAAGAAGTTTGAGCTTTACAGGAATGGAATCGTTGAAATAAAGGATGTTCCGGAAGGATTCGCTTTGTCCTCAAGTCAGCAGCTTCAGGTAGATTGTGAAAAGAACGGTGCGGAGATCGTAAGCAAGGCTGAGATCAGGGCTTTTCTTGAAAGCCTGCAATACCCGCTGCGTTTTTTGGATTTTGAAACGTTCAATCCTGCCGTGCCGATGTTCGACCATTCCAGGCCCTATCAGCAGATACCTTTTCAGTATTCGATGCATATACAACGTTTTTCAGGAGGTGACATTACACATGTCGATTTCCTGGCGGAGACAGCTGGGGATCCCTGTGTGCCCTTCATCGAGCAATTGCTGGCAGATGCCGGAAATCACGGACATATCCTGGTTTATAACAAGGCGTTCGAGGAGAGCCGGCTGAGGGAGCTGGCAAGTGATTTTCCACAGTTTGAGACAGCGATCCAGTTGCTTTTGGAAAGGATCATCGACCTGATGGAGGTGTTTTCCAGAAAACAGCTCTACACCCCTGAGATGCAAGGATCTTATTCCATCAAGTCGGTGCTGCCGGCCCTGGTTCCCGGGTTCAGTTATGAAGGGCTTGAGATCGCGGATGGGGGAACCGCCAGCCTGGCGTTTCATGCCCTGTACCGGGAAACAGACCTGGTAAAGATCGCCGGAACCCGGGAGAATCTTCGTGCCTACTGCAGCATGGATACACTCGCGATGGTGGAGATCCTGAAGAAACTGGAAGAAAAGGCAGGAAACAATTAGCCTTGTAACTTCATATAACCCCCTGTAAGCGCTAGAAGTCATAATAGAACAGCATATTGATACGGGAGGCAGAGCCGTGGGTTTTGTCCGGGTTATAGCGCTGGCCGTAGATGAATTCGATCCCCATGCGTGCGCCTTCCATGATGGTCCAAAAGGTAGACAGGTGGAAACTTTGCCCCCGGTGAAAACTATCCCGTGCGAATAGCGAGTATTTTTCGATGACCTGGATACCATAGGTATAGCCTTCTGTCAGGTTCTCTTCGGGGGTGATGTGCACATGACTGATGACCAGGCCGGGAAGGAGGTATTTGCCCGCCCCTTGATAATCGAATCGGCTGAAAGTTGCTCCTTGCTGATGGCAGCGATCGTATCCTGGTTAATACCGATGTTTACGATGCCATAATCTTCTTCACCATCGAAAAAGCCGACCTGCCGGATGACAAGGTCATATTTTTTACCAGAGGAACAGGCAGCCATAATTACGATGGCCAGTAACATGAAAAGCAGATTCTTCATCCTGTTGATTTCAATTTTGGAATTCACTTTGCATACTTCCTGGGAACACGATAATTCCTCAGGAAAACATATTGCATTTTGTGGGTATGCCCGGAAAACAATATATGCAGGCGGAGTTGTGTGACTCCAATAATAAAATAAACTTAGAATCTTGCTAAACAAGATTTACAGGCGCCGTTCAGTCTTCCTTCTTTGTATTCGGGTTATCCGATTTAGAGGAAATCAGAACGATCGGCTTTTGAAGGATCAGATTGTTAGGATAGGATACCACCTCTTTCTCTTCAGTTTTAATATAGAAATAGAAAAGCTGAATGTCGATTATTTTTCCGGTGACGGTACTATCGCCATCCAGAACCTTGATTGAATGTCCTATTTTGTAGGAATAATTGAAAAAAAGGATGATAGCCGCAGTGATATTGCTCAACAGGGACCACTGGGCGAAAAAGGCAACACCGATCACAGCGAAAAGCGAAGCGAAATAGATGGAAAGCCCCTTGAAGGAAACATCCCAGATGATGGCAATGATCATCAGCAGGGCAAAGAACATGAGCACATTGAAGAATTTGAGTGTAAAACCGATACGGTGTTTTTCAAGATTGATCTTTGAAGCCCTGGTTTTAACGATTTTCTTCACGATGGCCCTTCCGGCAAAGAAGAACAGGATCGCTATGATGGATAAGGCTATCTGATAATAGCTTGTAGGTAGTTCATTGAAGTTGAAATCCATATAATTTTAGTTTTAATTACTGTTTGCAAAAATATAAAAGCTGAATCAACCGGTAAATAATATGACCGCTACACCTGTCAGTTCAGGGGGGTAACCTGCCGGATGCAACGATTCATTCAACATTACAGCGTTGCGCAGTGCGATCTTCGGGTGGCTTTCCTGGCCTTGTTCGCCGCATACCAGGTTCTTGGCGTGACCCCCTGGAAGAGAAATGTTCCGATCCCTGCAAGGTTTACACAGATGATATTGGTGACAAACAGTAAAAATGCGCCGGCTGCCAGTTCCCACTGGCCTGCACCGAGTAATAAACCGAATACAGACAGCGGAGGCAGCAGGGCCACGGCAACCATAACTCCTATGACTGCTGCGGAAGCTCCTGTCGTAAAGGCGAGTACACCGGCAGCACCGGAGGCGAGTGCCAGCAGGATATCGGCATAATCGGTGGAGGTTCTCGAGAAGATCTCATCCACAGTGGTATCGAACGGTATGACCAGTCCCATGGCCGCAGAAAGAAATACGACCAATATGCCGCCGGCAACCAGGGTTTTGATGGCATCCGATCCCAATTTCTTTTCCGCCAACACAGAGGACAGGGCAAGGGCCACATTGGGGCCCAGGAAAGGGGCGATCACCATGGCGCCTATGATGATCGCTACATTATCCCTGATCAAGCCAATGGCTACCACGATGGTGGATAATACCGTCATGAGGATGAACACATTATTCAGACGGGTGCTGGCCACCACATCGGAATACAATTCCTCCCGGCTGATCCGTAGTTTTGTCTTTTCTTTCTCTTCCGGTTTGACATCGGCCGTTTTTTCTTCCTTCGGCCTGGGCAATGAAGCTTCCACGGGGAACAGCACCAGCCGGAATCCCTGTACCCTGGAGAACTTTTTCTCGAAAAGGTCCATGATCTCTTCACTGTTTCCCGAATCAATGAGGATGCTGGCCACAAAGTGCTTTGTGGAAAGTTCCTCCTGCCAGTAATTCAGTTTTTCCTGAGCCACCAGAAGTTCGGTGGCGTTTTTGGCTTCTTCCCTGGGAAGTACGATTTTGATTACACGATCCTGCATATAATTTTTTATTGTTTCGATTCAATTCGTTTTGAAAATACAGCTGATTTAAAATTAAAAGTATAGAATAAAAAGTAAATCATTTAACATTATGCACATATATTCATTATATTTGTCGATGAAATCAATAGTTAACCATTTATGCCGCGACCGAAAAATAACAGGATAGTCCATGAACCGCCGCTCTTTACTGATTTCAAGCCGGTAGGTATTCAGGGTTCCCAGCTCGATGTGATCCGTCTAAGTCTTGACGAATACGAAGCGATACGTCTTGCCGATTTAGAGGGGATGTCACAGGAGGAGGCCTCTGAAGAGATGGGAATATCAAGATCGACTTTCAGCCGGCTGATCGAAAAGGCACGAAATAAAATGGCCGGCTTTGTTATAAAGGGCAAATGGCTTTCCATCCAGGGGGGTGAGATCCATTTTCGAAAGAATATATTTCGCTGTCAGGATTGTGGACATATGTTTAAAATAAATATTCATGCCCGCGTGGATAAATGTCCGGAGTGTCATTCATCAAACCTGCGTGGTTTCGGACATGGTCAATGCTGCAGGGAAAATTTGGTTAGGGAAGGAGGTAATTATGGCAAAAATGAACGGAACAGGACCCGAAAACATAAGGGAAGCAGGCGGCCGCGGTCGTAACAGGGGAGGTGCATTTGGCCCGGGTGGTTATTGTATCTGTGCGAAATGCGGACATAAGATTCCCCACCAGCGGGGTATAAAATGCACGCGGAGTAAGTGCCCGAAATGCGGGCATACCATGATCAGGGAAGAGCTGCTGCAAAAGTGACCTGAAATGGTGTAAAAAAATGATCAGTTTGTCAGGCAGTTCAGGCGAACGTTTAACACTGGCCCTGCCATGTGTTGGGCGAATGCTTTATCAAACAGATGTTGTATTGCACGAAATAGATAACATCAGGATTTAATAATATCTGCGAAAAAAACATCAGGATATGAAAAAAATATTCGCGATTCCGACGATAAGAGGGAAGCTTTGCGCCCACTTCGGGCATTCAGAAAAATTCGCACTGGTAGAAACTGAAGACCACAAAATTACGGGTACGGCATTCATAACACCGCCGGTCCACCAACCCGGTACTTACCCGAGATTCTTAGCAGCCAAAGGGGTTAGCACCATCATTGCAGGCGGTATGGGCCAGAAAGCCAGGGATATTTTTGACCAGCATCAGATAGAAGTATATATGGGTGTGGGATCTGAAGAGCCGGAGATATTGGTAGAGCAATATTTGGACAGTCAGCTGGAAAGTGGGGTAAATACCTGCGACCATTAGCTTGTTGGGTAATGAAAATAGCCATTGCCAGCGGAAAAGGCGGGACAGGCAAAACAACGCTGTCGGTGAACCTGTCATCGCTTCTTGCAGCAGAAAACGATGAAAATTTTCAACAAAATCAGATGAAAATATTCCGATGGTGCAACATCCAGCCTGATTGAAAAGGAATGTTACAAAATGCTGACTACTTCACCAGCACCACCTTACCCGTGCTTACCTGGTCGCCGGTTTGGAGGCTGAAATAGTAGATGCCCTTAGGAAGATCAGGAGCCCAGATCACTTGCTGGGGACCAGTTGACTGCTGAAGTTCGATCACATCAACCTGCTCGCCGAACGGGTTGTAAAATCTCATCAAGACCAATGCCGGCTGTACCAGTCTGTATTCGATACCGATAGAGGTGGAAAATGGGTTGGGATGCAGGGTCAGGCCGCTTATCCAGGTTGTCTCTTCCACTGATATGCTCTCGCAGGCTGCTTCCACCTCTTGCTGGTTATTGCAGCCACTCGCATTGCTTGTGATATATATGGCCCCATTGGGTGCAGCCAGGTAATTGCATACACTTTCCACTTCACAGATGGTCAGTGCAGGATTGTTGTGGAGGTATAAGTCGCTGATCGATCCTGCATCGATATTTTGCAAACCCTCCAGGCTGCTGAGTATGTCATTTGATGATACCCTCAATTCACCACCAATTTCGGTCAGGTTGCCCAGTGCTGACAGGTCTGCAAGTGACGCATTGAAATATAAGTTCAGGTAATCTCCGATAGTTGTGAGATTTTCCAAACCAGACAGGGATTCCAGCATGTCGTCGTGGCCCACCTCCAGGTAACCTCCGACTGAAGTGATGTTATCAAGCCCTGACAGATCAGCTAATGAGTTGTTGTATGTCACATTCAGGTATCCGGTAATCTCTGATAAACCTTCAAGCCCTTCGAGGGTGGTCAGCAAAAAGTTACCATTGATCCAGATGTGATCGCCTACAGCATTCAGAGCATCCAGTTCCGCTATGCTTAACAGGCGGGCATTCGCCCTGATATCAAGACCTCCGCCAATAGTTTCAAGGTTTTCAATGCCTGTCAGCGTTTCCAGGGAGTCATTTTCCCGGATATCAACCGTGCCCTCGACCCCGGTGAGATTATCCATTCCGGCAAGGCTCTTCAGCTTTTTATTGTAGCCAATATAACAGTCGCCGCCAATTTCTGAAAGCTGCTCCAGTCCGCTTAAATCAACAAGGCTGTCATTACTGACCACGGAAAATGTGCCTCCAACGGCAGTGATATTATGCAAACCGTTTAGGTTGACCAGGTAGTCGTTTAACCGGATTTCCAGGTATTCACCTACCGAGGTTATCACGCTCAGCCCCTCCAGGTTATTGATATTTGAGCTGGACGTTTGTTCCCCTATGGTCACGTAGCCTTCTATTTCTGAACAGTTGGGATAATTGTTCTGAAAGTTATCGATCTCGGTTTGCGTAGTGAAAACGATTCCTTCAGGCAGGCAGGGCTGGGATCGAACATATAGAAAGGTGAGTGCTAAAAACATTAGCATAACTAAATATTTCATAGCGGTGAGTGTTTGTCGTTTGGAAGTATAAAGTTACAACTGTAAACCCCGGAAGTCAAATGGGTGAGGATTTGCCCCGGTTAACCTGAGTTCCTGACTCATTGATGCAGAAATCCCGCATTTCAGGTATCTCTTAGTCGCACTTCTCCATCAGGACAAGGAATCGAAAAGCCATTTTCAGCCCCTCAGATGAACTCAATTTCCCCTGGCAACCAATGCCAACTCTGGAACAGGGTGCGGGAGAGAGGCTGTAATGAGCTGATATAAAGCTGATTAAATTATATACTTAATGGGGTAATTTAGCCTAAACAAAAAACC
>JARRQC010000318.1:0-2726 GCA_037382165.1 bacterium
GCCAGCACTGATGATACCCACATCCACGGCACAAGGTTATTGTGCAGAACCCCATTAGCATCTTTTAGTCCGATGTAAAGGTATTTCAGGTGATCAAGATGTTCGGGAATATCGCTGTATAGAGCAGTGACAACTTCCATCAGCACCAGGAACACGTTAACACTCATGGCGTAGGTTACTATTACAGCCAGCTTCTGTATCTGTTCTCTCCCGGCATCAAATTTGGTAAAATTGCGTAAAATCAGGCACAACAGTATCAGCAATGCCGGACCAGCGGCGAATGCCGATGCCAGGACTCGGGGAGCCAGCACTGCGGTCATCCAAAAGGGACGTGCCGCTAAGCCGGAATAAAGGAAAGCGGTAACAGTGTGAATACTGATTGCCCAGGGAATGGAAATGATGATGAATGGTTTAATCCATTTGGGAGGTGCAATTCCCTTGGATTCCGATTTAAGAGTTATCCATCCGATCAGCAGATTCAGTATCAAGTATCCGAAAAGTACTACCGAATCCCATAACATAACGGAATGAGGGGTCGGATGTAGAAACATATTAAGAATCCTGAACGGCTGACCCATATCTACGAAAATGAATGCCATGCACATTAAGCAAGCCGGGATAGCAATAAATTCTCCCAGGATGGTGAGTTTCCCGAATTTCTTGAAGTTATGCAGATAGTATGGCAGGACCACCATGACCGCTGATGCCGCCACTCCTACAAGAAAAGTGAATTGAGCGATATATAATCCCCAGGAAACATCACGGCTGAGACCGGTGACGGTCAATCCTTCGTTGAATTGCTTCATATAGGCGATGACTCCGATCCCGACAATGCCGGCAAGAATGAATACCAGAGTCCAAGATCTTTTTCCGCCTTCAAGCGCTTTCTCAATCATCTTAACCTCACAGGATGTAATATACTTCGGGTTGGGTTCCCAATCCCGGTTTACGGCGAATAGTGAATTCTTTTTCCAATACTTTGCGAACTGGATCTTCGGGATTATCCAAATCACCAAATGTAAGTGCATTGTATTTGCATGCCAGCACGCATGAGGGCCACTCTCCACGGGCAAGCCTATCCTCGCAGAATGTGCATTTTTCAACCACACCCCTGGTACGGGTGGGAAAATCAGGCTGGACTTTGATACCATTTTCCTCGAAATAATTTCTCGGTTCACGGTAATTGAAACTCCGCGACCCATAGGGACAGGCAGCAATGCAGTAACGGCAGCCTATACAACGATGCCAGTCCATCATCACCAGACCGTCCTTTTCCCGTTTCCATGTCGCCTGTGTTGGGCATACCCTGACACAGGGCGGATTGTTGCAGTGATTGCACAACAAAAGCGCATCTCCATGCTTCACACGTTCAGGCATGAACTGATGATCCGCTTCCGGGAAAGAATGGCTGAAGTGCTCTTTCCATATCCATTTAATTTCATCGTCAGTGTCCTTGTAATCCGGGACATTATGAGTCGTATGACATGCTTTTATACAGTCATTGCAATCTGGATGTGTACGACAGATCCTTAGATCCAGGACCATTGCCCATCGGGTGGCTTTAGAAGGTGGATGTGCTGGTCGGCGAATCTTTACGCAGCCATCCTGACATTCCTCGCAACATTCTTTGGATTCTTTGGATAATTCCTTCGCCAAGGACCTGACGGGTGAAACAGATGCAAATCCAGCAGCAGCCAGTCCGACGGCTTTAACGAATTTTCTTCTGTCCATGCTCATTATTTATCCTCCTTTGGCTCTTCAATTACTGCCATTTGAGGTTGTGCCGCTTCAGATGGTATAATATGGCAATCCCAGCAATATGGATCGACCGCCATGTAATCGTGGCACCTGTCGCAGAAATTCTCCTTGTTGGAATGACAATCAAGACAGGTATTGGTTAGACTCTTTTCAATCCATTTGCCATTAGGTCCTTCGGTAAATCTCTCACCTTCACGCACGACTTCATCCCGCCAGGTGTTCAGCAGATCCATGTGGAAAGGTTTCATGTATTCAACCGGTCTTACGCACTGATCACCAGCGCCAGGTAGAATCTCCCGTTCTGGAGCACCACTTGTATTATTATCAGCGATCAGATTATAAGTAAAAGGTATGGTTATGATCAGGATAAAAATTATCAAACCGATTATTATTTTAACTCCATTATGCATCCTCATCACCCTCCTTTCCCGGGTACGGCTGACCTCTTAAATCTGTCTTCCTTTCCTTTTCGCCGGTCATAATCAGAGCATTGCCCACCATTTCATGCACCCCGCCAACTTCAACTCCGTTTGCCCAGAAATCACAGACCGCAGGAAGAGTAGCTTTATCAATGGCGCACATACACAAGAGAATATTAACATTGTTGTTATCTCTCACAAATTTGACCGCGTTTCCGCGGGGAAGTCCTCCACGAAGCCGCATTTCAAGGTTTTCGTCCGTTCCTAATCCAGCACCACTACCGCAGCAGAAGGTGTTTTCACGGATGGTTCCTTCCGGCATTTCCACGAATTTGTTGCAGCAATTTTCTAATATATAGCGCGGCTCATCCAGCAGTCCCATAGCCCGGGCGGGATTGCAGGAATCATGATAAGTCGGCGTCCAGTGATCATTCCTGCTGGGATCCAGTTTTATTTTGCCGTGCTTGATTAAATCTGCTGTGAATTCTGCTATATGTATCATCTTGGTGGATGCCGCATTCTCGAAAACTGTACCGGTTAGGGGTGATT
>JARRQC010000319.1:0-2724 GCA_037382165.1 bacterium
AAAAAAACCGGCGAGGAGAAGGAAGCCAGGCAGAAGGCTATTGAAGAAGCCTCTAAATATGCCATGGAAATTCCTTTTAAGGTGATGGAAACTGCTTACCAGTCGATGGAAGTAATGCGTGCCATGGCGGAAACAGGAAATCCGAATTCGGTTTCTGATGCGGGTGTTGGCGCCCTTTGTGCCCTCACAGCCGTGGAGGGCGCCCTGCTGAATGTGAAGATCAATGCCGGCGGAATCGATGACCAAACGTTTACGGATGATTTGATCAAACGAGGTAATAAGATTGCAGACAAAGCCAGGACGGAGAGGGATGCCATAATTGAGATTGTAGAAGAGAAGATTGAAACTTTGTAATGGAATAACCGGCTTTGCTTTGTCTCCGCTGCACATTTCACCGCATTGACAATTAAGTACTATGGATCAGTTTACTATCATATTGCTTTATTTTACTTCCTTCTTCACCCTGATGAATCCCATAGGGACGATGCCGGTTTTCCTGACGATGACATCAGACCTTACGAAGAGTCAGCGAAGAAATACCGCATTTAAAGCTGTCCTGACTGCCGGTTTTGCACTTGTCTTATTTGCCTTCGCCGGAAAGTATTTGTTCGATTTTTTCGGAATTTCTGTTTCCGGTCTAAAAGTGGTTGGTGGAATCCTGTTTTTCTTCATTGGCTTTGACATGCTGAATGCCCGCATCAGCCGCATGAAAATGACAGTAGAAGAAGCTGAAAAATATGTTGACGATATTTCCATTACCCCGCTTGGTATCCCGATGATCGCCGGACCAGGGGCTATTACCAATGCCATTGTGTTAATGGGTGATGCACAGAGCTTCACACAAAAATCGTTGGTCATAGTCTCTATTGTTCTGGTATTGATTGTCGTATTGCTGACCTTTGTGGGAGCTTCCGGCATTACTAAATTCATTGGTGAAAACGGAAACAAGATCATGATGAAACTGATGGGGCTTATCGTAATGGTCATCGCCGTCGAATTCTTTTTCGCAGGATTGAAGCCCTATGTGCAGGCCTTATTGCAGTAATAAAAAAATGAAATAAAATTTGTTCAATTCGGCGAAAGTGAGTACTTTTGCCGCCCGATTCATAAAAATAGCTGAGGAAAAATGGCGAAGAAAACCAAAGATGCAAGGATACAGGTGATTCTCGAGTGCACCGAGCACAAGAACAGTGGAATGCCGGGTACCTCTCGTTATATTACTACTAAGAATAAGAAAAACACACCTGAACGGCTTGAACTGAAGAAGTACAATCCGATCCTGAAGAAAATGACAGTTCACAGAGAAATTAAATAACAGGAATTATGGCTAAGAAAGTTGTTGCAACACTCCAGAGACAAGGAAAAGATTTTGCGAAAGTAATCCGCATGACAAAGGATGGCCGTGGCGGAGCCTATACCTTTAAGGAAGAAGTCATTCCTACCGATCAGGTGAAGACTTACTTCGAGAAAAAATAGTTAATAGATATTTATTGAGATAAAAGCTTTTTCCCTCCAAGGAGAAAGCTTTTTTTATGACCTTTGCCAACCCCAACCAGTAAATCTCACTATCAACAATTCACCATTCACAAACCCATGGGCATATTCTCTGTATTTTCAAACAAAAAACAGCACGAAAACCTGGATAAGGGAATCGAGAAGACGCGTCAGAACGTTTTTACAAAGCTCTCCAAGGCTGTAGTCGGGAAATCAAAGGTTGATGATGAGGTGCTTGACAACCTTGAAGAGGCACTCGTTACTTCTGATGTGGGGGTAGCCACCACACTTAAGATTATCGATCGTATAGAAGCCCGCGTTGCCCGTGACAAATACCTGGGAACGGATGAATTGAACAGCATGCTCAAAGAGGAAATCGAAATGCTCCTGACGGAGAACAATACCACCGACGGAACTTCTTTTGAGCTGCCCCAGGATACGAAACCCTATGTTATCATGGTCGTTGGGGTTAATGGTGTGGGAAAGACCACAACCATTGGCAAGCTGGCCTACAATTTTAAAAGGGTAGGCAAAAGTGTACTGGTGGGTGCAGCCGACACCTTCCGTGCCGCTGCCGTTGACCAGCTTACCATTTGGGCGGAACGGGTGGATGTACCCATCGTCAGCCAGGGAATGGGAGCCGATCCCGCATCGGTAGCCTATGATACGCTGAAATCCGCCATTTCTCGGGGAACGGATATCGTTATTATCGATACAGCGGGCCGATTGCACAACAAAGCCAACCTGATGAGCGAGTTGTCGAAAATACGGCGCGTTATGCAGAAACTCATGCCGGATGCACCGCACGAGGTACTGCTTATCCTGGACGCTTCAACGGGTCAAAACGCCATCGAACAGGCCCGCCAATTCATTGCTGCAACTGAAGTGAATGCCATCGCGCTTACCAAGCTTGACGGCACAGCCAAAGGGGGAGTAGTCATCGGGATCTCAGACCAGTTCAAGATACCGGTTAAATATATCGGGGTGGGAGAGAAGCAGGAAGATTTGCAGGTGTTTAACAGGAAGGAATTTGTTGAAACGCTGTTTCAGTGATAAACCCAGGATTGAAATCGGGGGAAACTCAGATTTCGGGTTTCATAACAATATTTAGAGAAAAAACTGGCTTGATGCCATCAGTTACTGCGGACTTCAGTCCGGGCACAACGGATGAATAAAAAACAAAAAATAAATATCATCACCCTCGGTTGCTCCAAGAACCTGGTTGATTCG
>JARRQC010000320.1:0-2707 GCA_037382165.1 bacterium
TCATTTCCTCCTGAAGCATCAAAATGGAGGTTGGTATTGTATCCTGTTTGATAGGCATTCCTGAAATTATTAAAGATCTCATCAGGATGTTCCGGATCAATAGCTTGCGCTTCTTCAATAGTAGGACCCCATGTTGGCCAGAAACCGTCTGAATACTCTCCAGCAAACCCCTGGGTGTAATCCTGTTGTACCTTGGGGAACTTATTCACATAATCCAGTCCGCTTGTAGCAACCAGGTTAAACTGTGTTCTGCCTGACTTCCCGGATCGGGTGGTAATGATGATCGCACCGTTTTTAGCACGTACTCCATAAAGTGCAGTAGCTGCACCCCCTTTAAGAACCGAAACACTTTCCACATCGGTAAGGTTCAGATCGGAAGCCCGGTTGGACATCCCACGGAAACCACCACCACCAATGGTAAAGGTATCGTTACTGATCTGAACACCATCCACAACAAATAGCGGCTGATTCTCTGCATTCGGATCCAGGGAATTCACCCCACGAATAACGATCCGTGCACCCTGACCTGGAGCTCCACCCCCTCGGGTGATCTGGGCTCCTGCCACCTTACCCTGAAGGGCGCTCACCACATTGGTTTCAGGCACATTAAGAAGTTGCTTGGTGTCCAGTTGCTGAGAAGCATAACCTAACGCTTTTTTATCCCGCTGAATACCAAGGGCCGTAACCACCACCTCATCCAGAGCCTGGGCATCGGTTTGCATGGTTAGGTTTATGGTTGTTCTTCCATTCAGGGGAACCTCCTGGGTTTGCATCCCCACGTAAGAGAACACAAGTACATCATCTCCTGATGCGTTGACGGTATACTCACCATCGAAATTAGTTGACGTACCGCTATTGGTACCTTTGATCATTACGGATACTCCCGCGAGTGGAATCCCTTCCTGGTCGGTAACAGTTCCGGTAACGGACTGCGCCATACCAAAGGCAAAGCACCACAACGACAGCATCGTTAGAAACAGTCTTTTCATAAAATTTGATTTAGTTTGCCAGAAAAGTAATCATTAATCGTAAGAAAACAGCAGAATCCTGCAATAAATTATCTTATTAATGATTTAAAAACGCAATTAAAATGCTGTTTTGCAATAGGTTAAATTGTTGATAATTTAGAATGTTTTTTAAAACCTGATTTTTTAAAGGGGCTTACAAGGAAATTCTCATTAGAAATTGCACCCTCAGCCCAAAATCAAAAATTGCCGTAAATAACGGCAAGATCCTGAGGATTTTAGGTCCGAACGGAGGACAGAAGCCAACGAAGGGTCCATACAACCCATAAAAAAACCCCGGGAATCCCGGGGTTCGTATATGAGTAATGAAACAGTCGTTGTTTAGTTATCGGCCTCGTCCTTGACCACGAGCCGGAAACCTTCGCCATGGATATTCAGGATCTCCACGAGATCGTCTTTTTTCAGGTATTTACGCAATTTAGCGATATACACATCCATACTTCTTGAAGTAAAGTAATTATCGTCTCTCCAGATCTTGGTCAGGGCAAGTTCCCGGGGCATTAGATCGTTTTCATGCAAGGCCAGCAGGCGCAGTAATTCATTCTCCTTAGGCGATAATTTTATGGGCTCCTCGTCTTTATAAGTTAAGAAACGCAGTTTAGAGTTCAGGTGGAAATTACCGATCTGAAACTCGAACTGTTTGCTGTCGGCCAGCGATTCAGTAGATTTTCGCTGAAGGATGGCTTTGATCTTAAACAATAAGACCTCAGAGTCGAAAGGCTTATTCAGATAATCATCGGCCCCTACCTTATATCCCTTCAGAACGTCTTCCTTCATGGTTTTTGCGGTCAGGAAGATGATCGGGATATTCTCATCCTTATCCCGGATCTCTTTAGCCAGGGTAAAGCCGTCCTTATACGGCATCATGACATCGAGGATGCAGAGGTCAAAATTATCTTTACGGAATTTTTCAAACCCCTCCATGCCGTTCTTGGCCAGGGTTACATCGAATTCATTCATTCCGAGATAAACCTTAAGGACAACACCGAAATTCGGGTCGTCTTCCACTAATAAGATCTTTTTGTTTACTGTTTCCATATGTTTAGATTAAAGGTAACTTTATAAAAAAGGTACTTCCTTTGTCTTTTTCACTTTCTGCATAGACTTCGCCCTGGTGGTCTTCCACAATGCTTTTCACATAGGCCAGACCAAGGCCATGCCCTTTAATATTATGAATATTACCGGTAGATTCCCGGTAAAATTTCTCAAAGATTCGCTTCAGCACTACCTTACTCATCCCGGCCCCCTGATCACTTACCCGGATCAGGATATGATTTTTCACGTTCTCGGTATACACGTCGATCTGCGGACTTTCCGGCGAATATTTATTCGCATTATCCAACACATTGACCAGGATATTGGTCAGGTGAAATTCATTTCCGAGGATCTCTGTCTGAGCCGCATCCAGGTGAAGGTTCACCTCTCCTCCCCGGTCTTCCACGATCAACTCGATATGGTCTACGGCATCCTGAATGATCTCGTGAACATCGACTTTATCTTTGGAAATATCCAGCTGATTCTTTTCCAGTTTTGAAATACGCAGCACATTCTCTACCTGGGCATGCATACGCTTATTCTCATCCCTGATCATTTGCAGGTAACGCATTACCTTACTCGGATCTTCCATGGTTTTCGGATTCTTGATCGCATCGAGCGCGAGATTGATCGTTGCAATCGGCGTT
>JARRQC010000321.1:0-3132 GCA_037382165.1 bacterium
TCCCATGACGATCTCAATTTGCTTGACATAGGGTATCGGGTAATTGTAAACAATCGCAAGGGGGGTTCCTGTGGGTGAATTGATCCGCATGCCATCCATCATGATGATGAACTTTTCACTACCGTCTATTCCCCTGATCGTGAAATAGTTGGAATATTCCACAGAAGCCTTTCTCTGGATCTCTACGCCTGGAACATCGTTGAGTGCCTCTTCGAGATTTGAATATCCACGGGTTTTAATCTGGTTGTCTGTAATTAAATGGATTGTGGCCGGAGCATCTGAAGTTTTTTCAGGTATCCTGGAGGCAGATGTGACCTCCAGACTTAATAATTCCTCGAGAGACATCTCCAAAATGGACAGCTTATCCTGATCAATCTGTCCAGCCGCATTTTCAAAAATGCAGCATGAGACCGACAGGAACAGGATGAAAGCCCTTACAATACTATAAAATGCCCGGTTCATATTCATTTAGTTAATGTCAGATTGCTTTCTTGGCAATGAAATGATGAATTCAGTACCAATCCCGGGTTCAGAAATTACATCGATATTTCCATGGTGCTGCTCAATAATTCCGTAGGTTATTGAAAGGCCCAATCCAGTTCCCTTCCCCACTTCTTTAGTCGTATAGAAGGGTTCAAAAATATGAGCTTTGACTTCAGGTGACATTCCTGTCCCTGTATCCTTGATAATGATCTTGACCGAGATATCACTGCTGACTGTCTGAATGAATATTTCACCTTTATCCTCAATGGCCTGTATACAATTGGTAAGTATATTCATAAAAACCTGATTAAGTTTGCTTGGCAGACATTCTATTTCCCGGAGGTCCCCATACTCTTTATGGATTTTGATGGTGTTTTTAATCTTGTTGGTCAATAGAATCAATGTGGAGTCAATGCCATCATGGATATTATACAATTGGAATTTCTCATCATCGAGCCTTGAAAAACTGCGAAGTCCTTTAACTATACTACTGGATCGATCTGCTCCTTCCTGGATGCCAAGTAACAGATTATTGACCTCCTCCAATAAAAATCCATAATCCATCTGTTCTTTCAATTCCCGGATCCGGTCAAATACCTTTTCCAGATTGTTTGCCTTAATCAGATCGTCATATTGTTCAATGAGGGTAAATATCTCTTCCATGTCGCGCTGCAGTGGATTGACATTCCCCTTGACAAAATTGATGGGATTGTTTAATTCATGGGCTATTCCTGCTGTGAGCAATCCCAGCGAGGCCATTTTTTCGGACTGGATCAACTGGGATTGGGTCATCTTGAGATTTTCGAGCGTAAATTGAAGTTCGCTTTTCTGAGCCTCCAGTGCCTCATTGGTGGCAACAACTTCTTCATTGGCCTGCCGGATCTCCTCTGACTGTGCAATAATTTCTTCCTGCCTTTGCCGCAATTCTCTGTTCTTTTCCTCTATTTCCCTGTTTGCATTCTTCTTGATTCTGTAGCTGCGGTAAATAAAAAATACCAGCCCGGCGATCAGAATGGAGATGGCAATAATGATGAAAAGGAATGTTTTCTGTCTCGCCACAATATTGGCATAGTTGCTCAGTTGCGATTCTTGTTGTTCTATACTCCTCTCCTTTATTCCGATCTCCTGTTCCAGATCTTTTAAAATCTTGTTCTGATTCTCGATATCCTTTTTTTGTGTTTCGATCTCCAGTTCCTGTGTTTCTATCAACTCAATTTTCGAATCCAGGGTTAGTTGCTTGATTTCAACTTCCTTCAATACGTCGGCAAGCTGTTTCGCACTGGCCTCCATCTCCTCCTGTTGCTGGGTGATTTGAAGACTTTGTGCATCAAAAAGTTCCTTTTGGATCTCCAGTTCCCTGTTCTGTTTTTCAATCTCCAGGTTAAGGGTTTCTATTTGTTGACTCTTGCTCCTGAATGATTCACTCAAATCCTCAATTTGTGATTTTAACCGTTGCAGTCCGCGTTGCGATTCCTTATATAAGCCCGCTATGTCGACCTCCGTCCCGCCCAGCAGGAGGAGATCAGGAGTTATTTTCAGGTTTGCGTTGATGATATTTGCACTATTAATTTCAAAATCAGCTTTTCCATCTCTCAACGGGAGAAAATTAATCATGACCTGTTCCTGTTTCCTGACCCGGTCACTTACCAGCAGCGTACTGTTTCCCTCAATTTGATTCGCAATTCTCTCCAGCTGGGCGTTATTCTCACTGGCTACATAGAGTAAGTGTGTAAACGATATGTCGCCTAACCGGCTGAATTGCCTTACAGTTACGGGTTTGCCCTTCAACTCGACAGACTCCAGCAATAAAAGGTTTGACATGAGTTCTGGCTCCTGGCCATATATGCCGATCCGGAATGTATCGATATCTTCCTCCTGGGGCCATTCAATGTGTTGTGCGAATTTGTGCAAAAGGCCTGTCTTAATTAAGGGGTCTGTAACCTCCTGGGCAAACGTTATTCCGCCGGTCAGGAACAGGGAAACTGCAGCCGGAAAGAAGGAAGACAACAAATGATACTTAAGAGAAACTATCCTGGACATGTATTCTTTGCTTCTGTGCAACCAGTAAGGTCCATGCAAATTAAAATACTTTTCGCACGCTTCCAATTGATCGTAAAAATTAATGAAGTCATAGCAACGAATTATCAAATCTTGTGTTATTTCAATATATTTGAATGTTAAGGACATAGATGAGAGTTTTCATAACCATAGGAAGCCTCTCCGATTACAGGAGTGATCACTGATCAGGAAGGATCTTTTATCATAGAGGAGATCCCGGTAGGCAGATATAATTTATTATTCAGCTACGTGGGTTATGAATCATTTATCATGCGGGAAGTAGTTGTGGGCACAGCGAAGGAGGCCTTCCTTGATGTGGGCATGAGGGAACTGGTGTATGAGATGGATGAGGTGTCTGTGGCTGCCAATGTAAGCAAGGATCAGCCAATTAATCCCATGGCAGGTGTCTCTGCCCGGTCCTTTACTGTCGAAGAAACAGAACGATATGCCGGTAGTTGGGGGGACCCGGCAAGGATGGCTTCAAATTATGCCGGTGTTTTCCAGAATGGTGATATTTTCAATTATTTGGTGATCAGGGGAAATTCCCCCAATGGATTGATCTGGAGGATGGAAGGCATCCCGATCCCCAAT
>JARRQC010000322.1:0-2703 GCA_037382165.1 bacterium
TGTCAGCTACGGTCCTGTAATTGTTGTCCATCCAGTTTACCAGGTCTACGTTCATGTAATCTTCGTAAGCACCATTCAGGTCAGAATTGACAAAATAACTGCCTGAAAAGGGTAACGGGCTATTGTTGGGACAGACGATAATTACTGGCTCAATGACATTTTCAAGGATGAGTGAGTCTGCCAACTCCATGATTGTTTCTGCGGAGTTCTCGCTGCCTCCCCAGCCATGCAGGAAATAGATGACCGGATAAAAAGTTTCCATATCCTCCGTATATCCCGGCGGCAGATATATGCTGACATTGTTTACCCTTTCAAGCGCATTACTGTAAAAAGAGGTGCGCTGAATATTTTGAGATTTCATGGTATGAACAATGGAAAGGAAGATCAAACTGACTAAAAATAGCAGGTATTTATTTTTCATCTTGTTTGAATTGGGTAAATAATTTTAAGGTTATTCCAAGCTTGTGTCGGTTGAATTAAAATGTATTCATGTCAAATAACACGATTTCATGCTGTTAGGATGATTTGGAATAATTAATTGTTATTTGTGTGAATACCAGGTTAATAATTTTATGCAAAAATAAACATTTCAAACCATTTCAATTTACGCATTTAAGTGTCTCATCAAGGTTTTATCTATTTAAGATAGACCGCGTGGGAATACCACAACAGCCCGCTGAAATCTCTATCTTTGGCCATCCAATCCCTGGTTGCCAATGTTTAAAAAGATACCCCATACGTATGTTATCGTGTTCTTTATCATTCTGCTCGCGGCCATTTTAACCTGGTTTATTCCCGGTGGAGAATATGAGCGTCATCAGCAAATGGTGAATGGTGTTGAACGAACCGTTATAAATAAGGATTCTTTTTCCTATGTGGAGCATGATGTTCAAACCTGGCAGGTCTTTTCTGCTTTTTTCAAAGGTTTTGAAATGCAGTCCGGGATCATAGTCTTTATCCTGATGATTGGCGGGGCCTTCTGGATTGTGAACAGTACCAGGGCCATTGATATTGGCATCCTCAGTTTCCTGCGCTTTGCAGAACGTCTGGAAACCAACAGGATATTAAAAAAGGTGGGCGTTCACAATATCATCATCATCTTGATCATGGTTGTGTTCAGCCTGTTTGGGGCCATTTTTGGGATGAGTGAGGAAACCATTGCCTTTGTCATCATCCTGGTACCCCTGGCTATTTCGATGGGATACGATTCCATTGTAGGGCTTAGCATGGTTTTTGTCGCAGCTGGGCTTGGATTTGCCGGTGCGGTATTGAATCCCTTTACAATTGGTATTGCCCAGGGAATAGCCAATCTGCCTTTGTTTTCCGGCTTTGAATACAGGCTTTTCTGCTGGTTCGTCATCAACGTATTCGGTATTTTATGGATATTGCGATATGCCAGTAAAATAAAGAAAGACCCGCACAAGTCACCCGTGTATGAATCGGACGGATATTGGCGAAAGAGAGAGGGGACTGGAATGGATGAGGTTAAATTCCACACCCCTCGTGCCGCATGGTGGTCATTTGCATTGTTGTCCGCCGGATTGATTGCTTTTTCGGTTATGTATCCCATGACTGAGATGAAGATCGGCAATGCTTCACGCGTAGTTCCCGCCATTCCACTTTCCACGGGACTGTTCGTAATTGCAGGGATCCTTAGTCTTCGGAAGGCGGTATATTTTTACATCCTGAATCTGCTGACCTTTACCATTATCTTCCTGATCATCGGTGTGATGGGCTATTCATGGTATATTATGGAAATTGCCAGCCTGTTCTTTGCCATGGGACTTTTCTCCGGCATAGCCATGAATTATTCTCCCAATGAGATCACCAGGCAGTTTCTTGACGGTGCTAGAGATATTATGTCGGCTGCACTGGTGGTGGGACTGGCAGGAGGTATACTGGTGGTCCTGGAGGATGGCAGGATTATCGATACCATTCTCCATGGTGTTTCCACCAGCATGACAGGGATGGGGAAATTAGGGACGGTAAGTGTTATGTATGCCATTCAGAATCTCATTAATATCATCATCCCGTCTGGATCTGCAATAGCTGCACTGACCATGCCGGTAATGGCTCCTTTTTCCGACCTGGTTAACCTCTCCAGGCAGGCAACCATCATGGCGTTTCAGTTTGGAGATGGATTTACCAACATGATTACACCCACATCGGGAGTGTTGATAGGAGTTCTTGGAGTGGCCAAAATACCTTATGACAAATGGGTAAAATGGGTGGCGCCTTTTATCCTGTTCCTCATTTTGCTGGGTTGGTTGCTGCTGATCCCGACAGTAACGATGCAGTTGGAAGGATTTTAAGAGTTGATACCCATACAAATTCCGAGCCCCCGGGCTTTTTTGATCAGGGGGTGATTCTTCGGAACAAGACGCAGATTCCCTCCTACTTCACTTAAGGAGATACTTTTGATCTTTTCACCCTTCTTCATGACCATATTTCCATACTCTTCCTTGGCGATGAGGGTAACAGCTGCTGCACCGAAACGGGTAGCCAGCAGACGATCCATGGGGGAGGGGCTGCCACCACGCTGGATGTAACCCAGAATGGTTTTTCTGGTTTCAATACCTGTACCTTTTTCAATTTCCTCGGAGAGGTAACCGGCTGCGGAACGTTTTTTAGGTTTTTTAACCCCTTCCGCCACGACCACAATGGAATAATCCTTTTTCCTGGCGGCCCTGTCCATCAAATATT
>JARRQC010000323.1:0-2688 GCA_037382165.1 bacterium
TGAGGGCCACCTGAAGTGCATCGGTTCCATTGGCGCATGCGATCACCCGGCATCCTCCCATATAGACCGACAGTTCCTCCTGAAATTTGAACACCTCTTCCCCCTTGATAATGGCGGAGCTGTCGATCACCTGTTGGATCGCACTGTCAATTCCGGGTTTGATACGGAGATACTGACCATGCAGGTCAACCATCTGAATCCTTCTCATTCTACGCTGGTCTGGAACAGTTTACGAAGATAATAAAAATTGCGGGTTGATAATTTTTGTTTTGAAATAGCCGCGTGACTCACTACATTTACCGAGCAAAACTCCTGAAATGGTTCTTGGAAAGTATATTAAACTTTTACTGGACGACCGTAAGCGCGTGATTCTTCCCGGATTTGGTAACCTGGAGGTGAAAGAACCTGAAGGTGTGTTGTCGGATGCCAGTGAAGCCTTAACCCCGCCTGGAATCAGGGTAAAGTTTGATTCCGGATTCAGCAAAGATGATGGAAGGCTGGCTGCCGCATTGGCAGGGGGGGAGAACATCGAGGAGGAAGAGGCCCGTCAACAGGTATTGGAGCTGGTCGATGCCATCAAGTTTGCTCTCGATAAAGGCGAATCATACAATTTGCCAGGGGTGGGCAGTTTTATCAGGAACAGTGATGGAAAAGTGAGTTTTCGCAAGGAGGCCGGCTGGATCCTGGAACCCGGGCAATTTGGATTGGAACCGCTGGATCTGCTGGAACTGGATGAAACCGTAGAGATTGAACCAGCCCCTGAGGCTCCGGTTCAGATTGAGGCGGACGAATCTTTTGCGGTGGAACCACAGAAAACAGACTTCTCCGTACAATCTCCACCCACCTCCGGAAGAAAAGCTGTTACACAGGAACACCGGGCGCACAAACCGGGCCGGTGGAGGGCCATCTGGTTTGTAGCAGGGGCCCTGATTGTTGTGCTGATTGTATTGATCCTCATTCCTACCGACGTAGTGAATATACCTGGCAGAAAAACAGCACCGCCTCCTGCCACTACCCAACCGGATCAGCGACAGGGTTCCACAGCCGGGGACCCGGGTGCTGCAAATCCGAGTGAATTTGAGAGCCTCACCCCTGAGAGTCTTGAAAATGAACCTGCGGAGCAGATGGATGAACCGGAACAGGACGCTGTCGATGACAAATATTTCCTGATTGCCGGTAGTTTTAATCACCTTCGAAATGCAAGTGATTTGCAGGACAGGCTAAAAGCCAACGGGGTATCTGCAGAGGTGATGATTACTGAGAACAGGATGTACCGGGTAAGTGTGGGCTCCTTTCCAACCATTACCGAGGCTGAAAAAGAACTTTCCAGGGTCAAATCACTGCCCGGACTGGAATCCTGCTGGATCCTTTCCAATTAGATCATTCCCTGCCGGTATGCACCATGGTTGGGATTAATTTACTTCCGAACCGTTCAATGCCTTGTCGGAAGGTTCCACAAAATGCAACGATCCATCCGGATTCTCTGACAGCAGGATCATTCCCTTGGACTCGATCCCTTTGATGGTCCTGGGAGCCAGGTTGGCCAGTACGGTTACCTTTTTGCCTGGCAACGAAGCCGCTTCATAGTATTCAGCGATCCCTGATACGATCGTTCTGGTCTCAAAACCGAGGTCCACTTCAAGCCGGATCAGTTTCTTTGTCTTCGGGACTTTCTCAGCTTCGAGGATGGTTCCCGTACGCAGATCCATTCTGGTGAAATCGTCAAAAGTGATCTCTTCCTTCTGCGTGATTACAGGCTCAGGATCTTCGTTGGTTATTCGGGTTTTCATCAATTTATCCAGCTGGGCTTCAATTTGTTCATCCTCAATTTTTTCAAACAATAAGGAGGCTTTCGCAAGTGAATGCCCCGGTTTCAACAACTCCTGGGTTCCGATGAATGACCAGGACTGCAGGTCGAACCTGATAAATTCACGCAGTTTAACCATGGAGAAAGGAAGGAACGGATCGAGCAACAGGGTAAGGTTGGCTGTGATCTGCAGCGACACATTCAGGATGGTTCGTACCCTGTCGGGATCGGTTTTGATCAGTTTCCACGGTTCCGTGTCGGCCAGGTATTTATTTCCCAGTCTGGCCAGGTCCATGGCAGTCTTCACCGCCTCTCTGAACCGGAAGTTCTCCAGGCTTCTTTCTACAGATTTTCCAATGGAGCCGATTTCAGACAGCACTCCCTGATCTGATTCAAGCAATGAGGAAATTTCCGGCACCACCCCATCGTAATATTTATGGGTAAGCACAATGGCCCGGTTCACAAAATTCCCGAGAATGGCTACCAGTTCATTGTTGTTCCGGTTCTGGAAATCTTTCCAGGTAAAGTCGTTATCCTTATTTTCGGGTGCATTGGCACACAATACATAGCGAAGCACATCCTGTTTTCCTGGGAAATCTTCCAGGTATTCATGCAGCCAGACCGCCCAGTTTCTTGAAGTGGAAATCTTATCATTTTCCAGGTTCAGAAATTCGTTGGCCGGTACGTTGTCAGGGAGTATGTATGTCCCCTCCGTTTTCAGCATGGTGGGAAAGATGATACAATGAAATACGATGTTATCCTTTCCAATGAAGTGAATCATGCGGGTATCATCATCTTTCCAATATTTCTCCCAGTCGGGGGTCAATTCTTTGGTGGCCGAAATATATCCTATGGGTGCATCAAACCATACGTAAAGGACT
>JARRQC010000324.1:0-2688 GCA_037382165.1 bacterium
TATTGGCCAACATGGCTTTCCGGTGCGCACTCTTCCTCCCTAAGTGATTAAAACTCTTCTTATGTCTCATTGCTCTTAATCCTTGTCCAGTTTGTATTTACTTGTATCCATGCCGAAGGTCAGGTTCATGTTCACCAGGAGCTCCTCAAGCTCGGTGAGCGACTTCTTACCGAAGTTTCTGAATTTCAGCAGATCGTTCTTGTTGAATTTCACCAGGTCACCCAGGGTATCTACTTCTGCTGCTTTCAAACAGTTGAGCGCCCTGACCGAAAGATCCAGGTCAACCAGCTTGGCTTTCAACAATTGCCGCATATGAAGAACTTCCTCGTCGAACTCCTCGTTGGCGAATTTCTCGTCGGTATCGAGGGTGATTTTCTCATCTGAGAACAACATGAAATGGTAAATAAGAATCTTTGCGGCCTCTTTCAGGGCCTCTTTGGGATGGATGGAACCATCCGTTTCAATCTCAATTACCAATTTTTCATAGTCTGTTTTCTGCTCGACACGATAGTTTTCTATATCATACCTCACATTCTTAATGGGGGTATAGATAGAGTCCACTGCGATTAAACCGAATTCAGCCTCAGCTGGTTTGTTCTCCTCTGCTGGAACATATCCGCGACCTTTGCTGACAGACATTTCCATCTGCAGTTTCACGTCTTTCTCCATATGGCAGATCACCAGTTCGGGATTCAGTACTTTAAATCCACTGAGAAAACGTTGCAGGTCTCCGGCTTTGAACTCCTCCTGGCCGGTGATGGTCACGACAACTTTCTCATCGTTCACATCGTCAATTTGTTTCTTGAAGCGTACCTGCTTCAGGTTCAATATTATTTCTGTAAGGTCCTCTATCACACCCGTGATGGTGGAAAATTCGTGCTCAACACCGTCAATCTTGATATTGGTAATGGCATACCCTTCCAGAGAAGAGAGCAGGATGCGCCTCAGGGCATTTCCGACGGTAATGCCATAGCCAGGTTCAAGGGGTCGAAACTCGAATTTACCATACTTGTCATCTGCTTCAAGCATGATGACCTTATCTGGTTTTTGAAAAGCTAAAATGGCCATAATATGAATGTGATTATATTATTTTGAATAAAGTTCAACGATGAGCTGCTCTTTGATGTTTTCGGGGATTTCTTCCCTCTCGGGGCGATTCAGAAATTTCCCTGTCATGGCAGCTTCATCAAATTCAAGCCAGGATGAAGAACCATATCTGGCAGTTGAGAGTGAATCTGTAATCACTTCCAGTGATTTGGAACGCTCTCTGACACCAATTATATCACCCGGCTTCAGGGTGTAGGAAGGAATGTTAACAATCTCACCATTTACGGTAATATGCCTGTGTGTAACTAGCTGACGAGCTCCGGCACGCGTGGGTGAAAGACCCAGCCTGTAAACCACATTGTCGAGCCTCGATTCCAGCAACTGAAGGAGTACCTCACCGGTTACACCCTTACTTCTGGAAGCCTTGTCAAACATATTCCTGAACTGCTTTTCCAACACACCATATGTATACTTGGCCTTCTGCTTCTCTTTCAACTGAATACCATATTCAGAAGCTTTACGTCTTCTTTTGTTGTTCCCGTGCATTCCCGGGGGATAGTTCTTTTTTTCAAAAGATTTGTCGGTCCCGAAAATGGGATCTGAAAATTTGCGAGCAATTTTGGTTCTTGGACCTCTGTATCTTGCCATTTATTTATCTAATTAATTGTTTATAATCCTCTTCAGCTTGGTTTGCACCTTAAGGCTGAATTATACCCTCCGCCTTTTAGGAGGACGGCAGCCGTTATGCGGCAGCGGTGTCACATCGACAATCTCCATTACCTCAATACCGGAGGCATGAAGGTTGCGGATAGCACTTTCTCTACCCGATCCGGGGCCCTTGACGAATACTTTTACCTTGCGGAGACCCAGGTCATAGGCCACCTTGGCGCAATCCTGAGCGGCCATCTGGGCAGCATAGGGCGTATTCTTTTTGGAACCCCTGAAACCCATCTTACCAGAGGATGCCCAGGAGATCACCTGGCCCTGGTTGTTGGTCAGGGAGATAATAATATTGTTAAAGGAGGCGTGAATATGCGCCTGCCCGGTAGGTTCAACCTTAACTGTTCGTTTTTTTGACGATCCTGTCTTCTTAGCCATAACCTCTTACCTCTTATTTGATTGCTTTCTTCTTGTTTGCTACAGTCTTTCTCCTTCCCTTACGGGTACGGGCATTATTCTTGGTACTCTGTCCACGTGTGGGCAGACCGATACGGTGCCGGATACCACGATAGGAACCAATGTCCATGAGTCGCTTGATATTAAGCTGAACGGATGATCTGAGCTCACCCTCCACCTTAAATTCTTCAGATTCATTGATTTGCTTCCTGATGGCGGCAATCTGATCGTCGTTCCAGTCTTTCACTTTGATATTCCGATCGACGCCCGCAGCATCAAGAATGGATTGGGCACGGCTGCGACCAATACCATAAATGTAAGTCAGGCTTACTTCACCTCTTTTGTTTCTGGGCAGGTCAACACCAACTATTCTAGCCATAATGCTTTAATTATTTTAAATTTCCGCTATCCCTGTCTTTGTTTGAACTTGGGATTCTTTTTGTTAATAACGTACAAGCGTCCTTTCCTCCTGACGATTTTGCACTCGGAACTGCGCTTTTTTACAGATGCTCTAATTTTCATATC
>JARRQC010000325.1:0-3312 GCA_037382165.1 bacterium
CCACCACCATCGACCGGCACGGATATCCTCGCCCGGTTCAATAGCCCGGGTGCACGGCTCGCAGCCAATACTTGGGAATCCCCTATCGTGCAAGAGATTATAAGGAATATTATGTTTTTTTATATAATCCCACACCTGTTTTTCAGTCCAGTTAATCAGGGGATTGATCTTCACCAGGCCGTTGTTGGCATCCCACTCGACCAGTTTATTGAAAAACCTGGAAACCGATTGGTCTTTACGCAATCCACAGATCCATGCCTGCTTATCTTTAAAAGCCCTCGGTAGCTGTGCGACTTTCCTGATACCACAGCAAAGTTTCCTATTTTCAACACTGTCGTAGAACAGGTTGATTCCATGGCTTGCCACCATATCCTCCACTTTTTTCGCTTCAGGAAAATAAGTGAGCATACGAATGCCAAAGAACTTATTGGTGCGGGCGATCAAATCATAGGTTTCAGGGAAAAGCCTCCCCGTATCCAGAGTGAAAACCTCCGCATTTTTGTTCTGGCGCAGAACCATCTCAGTAAGCACCTGATCTTCAATCCCGAGACTGGTTGAAAGTACGATCCTGTCGCCAAAATGCTTCAGAAAGAATCCAATGACTCCCACAGGACTCTTGTCTTTAAGTTCCTCATTCCACCGCGCTATCTGCGCTTCCAACTTCTCATTTAGTTCCATGCAAAAAAATATTTATTTTCAGCTATCAGCTCAAGGTAGAAAGGCATCAGGGGAAAACGTTTTTTCTCAGGGAAATGTGTGAATATTTCCGGATCCATGATATGAATGGCACTGAATGCAATGGGAATGAGTCCTGCTGCAGAAGGATCACAAAGGATGGTCTTGCCGGTCCGGTTATCTCTCCACCCCTTTAGCGTCCCTTCCCGGTTCATCAAAAGACTGCGGCTTGTGACCCGTTCCTTAACTGCAAGGGTGGCGATGGCTTCTTTTTTAAGATGATGCTGGTACATGGCACTTAAATCAATATCGCTCATAATGTCCACATTATAGACCAGGAAAGGATCCTTGTCGAAGAACCAGGATGCATGGGCGATACCTCCTCCCGTATCAAGTAATTCATCCCTTTCATGGGAGAATTCGATCTCTATTCCGAAATAATCCCGTTCCCTAACGAAATCCATTATCATAGCCGCAAAATGATGAACATTGATAATAATTGAATTGAAGCCGTGGGATATCAACTTCAGGACCACATGTTCCAAAAGTGGTCGTCCCTTCCATTCCAACAGGGCTTTGGGCTTATGGTCAGTTAAAGGTTTCAGACGGGTCCCAAGTCCTGCTGCCAGAACTATCGCTTTATTTTTTTCGGCTTGCAACACCATTTTTCCTTCGGGGATTGTTTAGCACATTTGCCACAAAAATACTTCATTTTTTTATCAAGTATTTTTTCTTCCAGCTTATCAGCCTCCCTGCACAATTTCTTACTCATCAACTCTGCGTATGGAGAGATTAACGCGGCAGATGGAAAATTGTTTTGAAGACAGGGAAGGAGTTCTCAGCCTGTTCAGTCCCTGACAGGGCTCATATAATTGTTATAAATCTCACGGGTTCGCTCCAGGTGTTCTTTCATGATCATTTTTGCCTGCCCGCCATCCTGATTCCTTATCGCTTCCAGAATTGCCCGGTGAGCCCTGAGTGTATTCATTTTCTCTCCGTCAATATTACCGTATATGTAGTTACGCATCCTGGGAAGCAGGGAATAGATAGGTTCCATGGTAATCTGAAGGATCGGATTTAAAGAAGCTTTTGTAATGGTCAGGTGAAAATTGTTATCAAGGTCAGTTTCTAGTTGTGTATTATCAGGATCACACTTTTCAAAATCAAGCAGATTCCTTCCCAGTGCATCCAGATCCGCACTGGTCCTGTTAAGCGCTGCAAGTTTAGCAATCTCAGGCTCGAAAATATGCCTGACCTCAATGATCTGAAGCAGAAGGTTGTTATCAAACTTAAGATCGTAATATAGATTAAGCGTGTCAATGGCATCCTGGATATTAATCTCACTTACATACATGCCACTCCCTTTCTGAATGTTGATAAGGCCCCGGGCGCTTAATCGCCTGAGTGCTTCCCTGAGAGCGGTCCTGCTCACACCAAAGGACTCGCACATTTCCCGCTCTGTGGGCAGCTTAGATCCAACAGCAAGTTTCTTTTCTCTGATCGCGTTTTCAATGGTCCTTTCAATCCGCTGACTCAGAGTAAGTTTGTTGCCAATATTCTGAAAAATATCATCCATCGGTTTCAGATATAGCTATTGCAATTTACAAATTTATTCAAGTAATTTGTCATACATCATTCATATTACGAAATCATGATTCTGATCGCAGACAGTGGTTCCACAAAGACCGACTGGAGATTGCTAGGCGGGGAAGAGCTCCGGAGTATGTCAACCAGGGGGATCAACCCCTACCATTCAAGTGAAAGGGAAATCGAGGCAGAACTGGGTACACTCGACCTGCAGGGAGCCGAACGTAACATACACGAGATATATTTTTATGGATCCGGTGTGACCAACGGGGAAATGAAAGCAATTATTCACAGGGCCCTTCAAAAACGTATTGGAGTTCACCCTTATATCCAGGTGCAGGATGACCTGATGGGAGTAGCACGTTCCCTGTTTCAGCAGGGCAGTGGGATTGCCTGTATTCTTGGGACAGGTTCCAATTCAGGTCTGTATAAGGACGGACAGATCTCAGATAAGGTACCTGCTATGGGATACTCCCTTGGTGATGAAGGGGGTGGTGCTGATATTGGAAAAAGGCTTGTAAATGCCCTTCATAAAAGAAATCTCAGTGATTCACTCACCCAGGCCATTATTGCTGAAGAAGGCCTCACCATCGACCAGATCCTGGAGAATGTATATAACAAGCCACATGCGAACAGATACCTTGCTTCATTGGCCAGGATCGCTGGCAAACATATGGATAATGTTGAGATCCGGAAGATTGTCTCAGCAGCCTTTGAAGATTTTGTAGCCAAGAATATTTCCAAATACAGGCAATACAGTTCCCTGGAAATCGGCTTTTCCGGTTCTGTAGCTTATTACTTCCAGGAAATCCTGAGAGAGGTAATGGCGAAGAATCGTCTGAAGATAGGACAAATCGTTGCTTCCCCCATCGATGGACTGGTGAGCTATCATAAAAAAGTTCATATAACCGATATGCAGGGATCGGTCTCCATAACAGAATCTGCATCCAGGTACGACAATCTGGACCAGATGAATATCAGAGAGTTACTGGAGAACATCAACCGAGAGGACAGCACCGTTCATAAAGCCGTCCATTCCATCATCCCGGA
>JARRQC010000326.1:0-846 GCA_037382165.1 bacterium
AGAGATAAGAGAAGTGTTGTAGCTTATGCTAAGCCCACTTCCAACAGAAACAAGGTTTTCCAGTCCTTGTAGCGAAACGAGGGCATCATTACCATGTATCGTAAGCCACCAACCAACGGAACCAAGCGATTTAAGACCTTCAATAGAGGATAGCGCATCGTTTTCTAGAATATAAAATTCAAACCCAACACGTTCAAGATTTTCCAGTCCGTCCAGGGAATTAAGGCTGCTGTTGGAAGTCAAAGAAAAATATTGCACGATGGCTTCAAGACTGTTTAATCCTTCCAGTGATTTGAGGGATCCATTATCTTTTATAACGCAAGTTGACCTTATTTTTAGAATATTTTCAAGTCCTTTTAAAGAAACAAGCGCAGCGTTGTCACGTATATTGAGATCGTAAATGGATGTCAGGTTTTCCAAACCAATCAATGAGACGAGTGCTGCGTTATCCCTGATGATAATTCCAGAGCCCAGGGTCTGTAAGTTGGCTAGTTCAGCCAGATTGGTCAGGGATGCTGTATTATAGATACGCAAAGCCATCCCTATGGATTGAATGTTCTCAAGTCCGGAAAGATTGTTCAGCGAGGGATGTGTTCGATATATCCACAAACTACCGCCAATCGATGTTAGCTGGCTCAAGCCCCTCAGGTTAGTGATATCGTCCCCCTCAATCCTAACATACCCTTCAATTCGATTACAATCGGGATAATTCACAGGAAAATCATCAATCTGCTGCTGACTGGTAAAGTAAACACCTTCCGGGAAACAGGATTGGCTCAAGACCGTAGTGCAAATCATTGCAAGAAACAAAAGGAATGGTAATCTTTTCATAGTGGTTTTTTTGAA
>JARRQC010000326.1:854-3529 GCA_037382165.1 bacterium
GTGCACAAGCTTAAAACCTTTAAAGATACTCAATATAAGTGCTTTTAGCAAGATATTCCCTGATATTCATCAAGTTGCGGATTCAACCATAAAGCAGTCAAATCTGCCGTTTCCAAACAATTATGCTGGTTGTCTTTAATATTTAGGTGTATCCCGAATGATCCTGTCCCTGAATTCTATATAGGTTATTAAAGCATAAACGATTAGGATGTATGTTTTAAATGTAACCTGAATAACTATGGGGATCATTGAATTTACTGATAATTGAAATTTCTATTAAAATGAAATGTTGATTTTACCATTTCATCTACATCATCAAAAATTATTTGGAATGCTGCATTTAAAAAGTTCAACCTGATTGTCAATGTTCATGGCCTGTCCACATTTAACCCTAAATATCATAGTCAACACCCGCATATCCTCATACCCTCATACCTTCATCTCCCCATTCTCTCAAACCCAATCACCTCATCAGCACCATCTTTTCCGCCACGGCATTACACAGCTGCTGGAGTCTTATTATGTAAACCCCCGCCGGCAGGTAGTCCCCTGTGAATTGTATCCGGCAGGTCTTGTCCTTTTCGGCGATCCGGTCGTAAAGCACCTCGACCGATTCACCCATGGCATCCATCACCGGCAGCCACAATTGATCTTGTATGATCAGAGCCACTTCCCCCATATGACCTGCTCCAGGCCGTATCGGGAATTTGTGCTAACAGTATACTGCAGGGAATCCATAAGGCAGTAAGAAGTAATAATGACTTTTTCATAGATGGTGGGTTTTAACGGTTAATCCATTGTTCACCTGGAGAATCATCTTTGCAGACTGACGGTCAACAGGATTTCTAATTTAGAAACTTATAAATGTTCTTAAAATCAATGCCTTTTGCAATAAAAACCTAACTTATTTAATCGGGTTTACCCATTGATTTTTTCTTGAAATCACCAAACCTCCTAAGGGCAACAGGAAGTTGAATTCTGAAAAGCTCGGGGAATAAGCAAGGTATCCATTCGGCTATCGATCGGTATTCAATTCTCTGTCAGGAACGGAGAAATATTTACGACAGAAGAAATGGCTTGGGTGGCAGAAATCGTTAATAATACGCCTTGTAATGAAAACCATGCGTAGAAAATTCAATAAATGATCATACCTTAAAGTTGATGTGCTTTAACGGGTTACTTTGACTCATAGACCAACTCCCCGTCCAACCAGGTAGACAGCACCTTCACAACGGGGATCTCATCTTCAGGAATGGAAATGATATCCTTTTCAAGGATGACAAAATCAGCCACTTTCCCTTTTTCCAGGCTACCCTTGAATGATTCTTCGAAGCTGCCTTTCGCTGGCCAGATTGTGACCGAGCGCAGGGCATCCTCCCTGCTGATGGCGTTTTCCATGTGGTATCCGCCTTCCGGCCAACCTTCCAGATCTTTTCGTGCCACAGCGGCATAAAAAGTTCTCAGCGGGCTGATATCCTCGACCGGGAAGTCGGTGCCATTGACGATCCAGCCGTTTTGCGCCAGCAGGTCCCGGTAAGCATAGGCATGGGAGATCCGTTCCGGCCCCAGCCTGTCTTCTGCCCAGTACATATCGCTGGTGCAATGGGTGGATTGAATGGATGGGATGATTTCATACTGACCAAAATAACCGATATCTGACGGATCAACAACCTGCGCATGCTCCACCCGCCACCGCCTGTCATTTTCATCCCTGAGGTATTTCGCATAGGTTCGCAACATGATGCGGTTTCCCGAATCCCCAATCGCATGCGTATTGACCTGGAAGCCGGCATCAAAAGCGCGACGGCACATCTCATCATAATAGGCCTCTTCATGGATTTGCAGACCGTAGTGGCCGGGCATATCGTAATAGGGATCCAGCAATAGCGCACCGCGGGAACCCAATGCGCCATCCACATAAAGTTTGACGGAACTGACATTTAATCTCCCGTTCCGCTGAGGCCCTTTGGGATAGAAATATTCGAAATTTTCTTCGGATGGGTTGATCATGGCATATATCCGGATCTTCAGGTCCCCGGAATTTTGCAGGTCTTCCATAAGCTGGATCGTCTGTTTGCTTACACCCGCATCGGTGACCGTTGTCAAGCCACTGGCAAAGCAATTCCGCTGGGCTGTCAGCAGTGCGTTTATTGATTGCTCAAAGGTCGGACCGGGAACCTTAGCCAGGATAAGCTGCATGGCATTGTCAATAAAAATT
This sequence comes from bacterium, assembly GCA_037382165.1. GTDB lineage: Bacteria > Bacteroidota > Bacteroidia > Bacteroidales > F082 > JAADID01. The sequence goes on from JARRQC010000326.1 coordinate 3,073, forward strand.
CCGGTAGGTTTGCCGTCCTTCAGTAAGATCTCCCCACCGGACACCGATGATTTGGGGGTAATGCCGGCTCTCCGCATAGCTTCTGAATTGGCCAGCAACGCATGTCCGTCGATCCGGCGAAGAACGACCGGTGTGTTCGGAAATAAATCATCAAGTTCTTCTTTGGTGGGATACTCCTTCACCTCCCAGTCATTCTGGTCCCACCCCCTGCCGGTAATCCAGTCAGAAGGATATTTTTCTGCATGCGCCCTGGTTCTGTCCAGCACCTCCCCGAAAGATAGCGTGCCGACAAGGTCAGCGCTTGTGACCAGGTTCAGTCCGTAACCCAAAAAATGGCTGTGGCCGTCGTTGAAGCCCGGATAGATGTATTTACCTCCGGCATCGATCACCTGATCCGCTTCGAACTTACCGAGGATCCTTTCATTATCGCCTACCTCCAGCAGTCTGCCATCCCTCA
>JARRQC010000327.1:0-2665 GCA_037382165.1 bacterium
CACCATAGGATCGGATCAGCAAAGCTCCATCCTGACCGACCAGGCCTACGCTGACATACGTGTAGGTATTCATGTATTTGAATACAAGCTGGTCAATTTCACGGGACTGAGCTTCAGATAGCTGGTTTACAGATGTATAGCGCTCTACTTCTTCCCGGTTCTCATATTGCGTATTACATGCAGGCAGGGAACCGGACAAGACCAGAAAAAAAGCAAGCAATTGCATTTGCATCTCCATTAACATGGCTTAGTGAGTGTAAGTATAAAATTAAACAAAACCCTTATCCAGGTCAAGATGGCATTACTCTGCATGGGAAAAATCATTTCGCGAAGATCGGTGGAGAAAAAGGCCTTATTTATACAGCTTAAAAATAAGTGAATTGAATCCGGGGATTAAAAACAAAACAGGTATATGTCCGTTCTGAAATCAAACACAACGCACTATGAAAACTTTATTTCACAAGTGCACCCCACTACTTGTTACCCTCGCATTCACCATCACATTCGCCTGCACCAAGTATCAGATCCCCGATAAACAGGGCCCGGCTCCGGAAGCGGATCCCATATCCGATCCGCTGGTTGAAAGCACCTGCGACCCGGATACGGTCTATTTACAAAATACCATACTGCCTCTGGTGGTATCCTCCTGTGCTACCACTGGATGCCATGATGAGACTTCGCACAGACATGGAGTAATTCTCACAGATTATAACTCCATTCTAAAAACGGGACGGATCAACCCCGGAAACCCAAACAACAGCGAATTCTTCGAAACACTGATGGCTGATGATGACGACCTGATGCCACCGCCTCCCATGGATCCTCTTAATTCAGATCAGATTCAACTGATCAGAACCTGGATAGAGCAGGGAGCCGAAAATAACATCTGTTTTGATGGATGCGACACAACCTCGGTCAGTTTTGCGGGACAGATCCGGCCCATGATGGAATCCTACTGTACGGGCTGTCACAGTGCAAGTGCTCCGGGTGGGGGAATCGTCATTGCAGGTTATACGGATATGGTAGCACTGGCTGAAAATGGCAGTCTTATGGGAACCGTAAGATGGGAAAGCGCTTATGCCAACATGCCCACCAATCTGCAGCTTTCCGATTGCAACATTTCCCTTCTTCAAAAATGGATTGACGAGGATTTCCCCGAATAGAAAAAGGCAGGAGGAAAATAAGCTTCCTTTTCACTATCTTGGTTTTACATACCCAGCAATATGAAAAAGATACATTTAATTGGCCTGCTGTTGCTACTATTTGTTATCAACGCTGAGGCACAGCAGGTCTATAGCGTTGAAAACCTTGAAAAATCTTCCCTGGAGGACCTCCAGTTATACCTTGGGAAAGCCCAGAGGCTGAAAAAAACGGGTGCCATACTTTCCATCGCCGGACCCGCAACTGCCCTGACAGGACTTCTTCTGTCCGGTCAGGAAAGTACCTTTCCGCTTGGTTTTGGAATGTTACTGGCCGGCACAGGCGTCACCCTGATTGGTTTACCCGTTCTGGCAACCGGCTCTTCCCGGATTAAACGAGTCAATGCTTCAATAGACAAGAAGCAAAGCTCAGCCAGATTTAACCTGGAGCCAGTCTTTTTTTATACAAGCGACATGCACATACTGTAGGCTGGCATCAGCCTCAGAATGAGTTTTTAAAAAAGAGCCGGCTGGTTATTCCTGCTTTTTCAGGTTCAGATCCAGCGTTTGCCCTGCCTGGTGGAGTTTTCCATTTATAATGCTGTCATCCACAAGAGTCCCGTTATATTCCAGCATGAGTTGCGCTACCTTAATGGTTAATTCCGGTTTTGCATAGATCGTGGAGTCCACCGGGATCCCGTATGCATCCTGATCCGGACTGTCCAGAGTGGAGCTAAACCCATCTTCAGTAGCGGAGATATTGAAATTAACCCTTAATTCCTGGTTTGTCGAGTCCGGGCCGGTAAAGCTGAGTTTTCCGCTCCATTTTCCTGTGATATCCTGGGCCGATACGGTAATTACTGCCAGCAGCAGAACGAACAATACGCTTAATTTTTTCATAATTGAGAGATTGATTTGACAGTAAGATACGGCAATCTTTATATAAATTAAAATACAGCCTTATCTGGAACTAAACCATAGCTGTACGGACCTCAATTTCAGGGGGATCCTTAAGAATGCGTTTCACCGCACACTGATCGGCCGATTTGATCACCGCCTCCCTGTATTTATCAGGGAAGTCATCAGGCAGGAGGATCTCCAGGTCAATCCCAATCAGTTTTCGGCTGACCGGATCGTTCCGGTGTTTTTGCATGATCCGGATCTTAGAGGAATCGATTCCCCGCTTATCGCAAAATACCTTCACATATATGCCCGCGCAGGTCGCCAGTGATATAAGAAAGTAATCAAACGGGGCCGGAGCGCTGTCTTCGCCTCCGCCTCGCTCCTTCTGATCTGTGTAAACCACATGCTTTCCCATCCGGGCATTCACTTTGGCCCCCTCTTCAAAATATACTTCAATATCCATAGTTTCCGCTTCTAAAAAGCAACAAATATACCCTTTCCGTCCAAAAGAATCAACCGTTTTACTCTGCCTCCAGTATAACCGAAGTCTTCCCCATGCTTACCGAAGACAGCTCAACCGCGATAGTCCCCGGCTCACCCGTGGAACGCACAATGACCAGACC
>JARRQC010000328.1:0-807 GCA_037382165.1 bacterium
TGGCGTCGGCTGGCTATACCGAAGCCAGTGCCCTGGTTGACGGGGGAGGGAGTGCCCCAAGTGGTGTATGGAAATGGATCAATCTGTCACAATCCGTTTTCCCTGGCCCCGATCTGAAGAATTCTGGTCAGTGAATCTTCTGTGACTGTGTATGTTTTGGGCCCCGTTCCTTCTGCGAATTGTGACAGATTGATCCATTTCCATACACCACTTGGGGCACTCCCTCCCCCGTCAACCAGGGCACTGGCTTCGGTATAGCCAGCCGACGCCAGGCCGTTTACACGGAACCATGCTGTGTCCTGGAAGGGATCCTTGATTCCGAATCCATTCGGGATGAACTGGCTGTCGTCATCCCAACTTGCCGGCCCTACCCGGACCCTGGCAAAAAGCTCATACGTACCGGGTTCATCGAAGTGGACCAGGTAGGTGGCTACCCTGTCTGCCGATCCCGGATTGAGGCTGTTGATCCAATCTGAATTAATGGTGATGGCTTCAGCACCATCTACCGAGACCACGGAAAAATCTTCCCCAAGCTTACCCAACTCTGCTTCTATCATGTTGGATTCAAGTGTGGTATCAGTCTCAGCCAGGCTCTTTAAAGATGTTTCGTTCATGGAAAGATCCATCTGTCCCGGTAGTGTGAAAGGCAGGAGAATAAGGAATAATGGTTGAAGGAATTTGATCATAAGTATTGGGTCATTCTCGATGATTTCACCTTAAATAACATGAAAAAATCGCAGTTTTTAACTACCCAACTGCGGTTTTTAGGATGATAGAGTAACTGTGATTAGGGACCAGGCATTGAAA
>JARRQC010000328.1:866-3499 GCA_037382165.1 bacterium
TCGCTGAGGCTTAGTTTATTGAAATATTTTTGTTACATTGTATAGGATGCCATCGGTACCCTAACTGGCTGAATCAATGAAACCATCCGAAAGGATTTCCCGGCTCGTTCTATATCTGATCCTGTTTCCCAATTGCATCTGTTCCCAGCAACTTGTAATTTACCCTAAAGTATATCTCCATACCGACAGGGAGGTTTATTTTCCCGGAGACTCCATCTGGTTTAAGGCTTATTATCTGGATGGGCAATCCCAACAGCCTATCCAGGGTGATTATAGCCTTTATATTGATCTCTTCAGTGAACGATGTCAGAACATTCAGCACCAGGTATTGCTTTTAGAGAGTGGAATAGCAGCAGGAAGAATAGAAATTCCCGATACCATATTACCAGGGAATTATTTGCTGCGTGGTTTCACAGACTATCAGAGGAACTTAGGGGAAGATGCATTCTTTTACAAATTATTGAAAGTCACGAGTGTGGAAAGCAGACCACCTTTTCCGTTTCCTCAGGATACCGGGTTACTTCCTGAAATAGATGTTGCCTTTTTGCCGGAGGGAGGGTTCTTGTTATCGGGACACATGAATGCAATTGGGATCAAAGCTACCAATGATCGGGGCCTGGGTATTTCAATACAAGGAGAAGTGATTGATGGTAGAGGAAACGCAGTTGCAGAGTTCCATACCATATATCAAGGTATGGGAGTCCTTCATCTCAAACCCATACAGGGAGAGAAATATCATGCAAGGAACAAAGGATTTCCAGATTTCGAATATACGTTTGACGATGTTGTGGATGATGGAATCAAATTGGAGTATCTGAGTGAATCGGAGGATAAACTGCAGTTCAGGATCACTGCCAACTCGGAGGCCTTTTTTGGGAAGTCCTATCATTTTGCCATATTTCACAGGGGGATGGTTCTTTTTCAACAGAGGTTCATACAACAAGGCAAACATTTCCCCATCACCATATTAAAATCAGCATTATCAGCGGGAATAAACAGATTCGTTTTGCTGGATGAGCAACTATTACCAGTTTCAGAAAGGCTTTATTTCTCCAGGAACTGGGAAATAAACGATTTGCAAATTTCAACAGACAAAAAGAAGTATTTGCCACGCAGCGAGGTGCAGATCGATATTTCGAGCGGGGAAGAAGCAGGGAATATATCCATTTCAGATCTTTCTGTGACAGTTGTTGATTCATATGCATGGAGCGTGAATGGTCCCAGGCAGAACATCCTTTCATGGCTTCTAATTGATTCGGAATTGAAGGGCTATCTTGAATCAACTGCCCATTTTTTCAGGGATGATGACTATCTGACCGCACATGAAAAACTAAACCTGCTGATGTTAACCCATGGCTGGAGCAGATATATCTGGAACACACTTGATAACAGTCCAACTGAACAGGAATTCGGACTGAAACAGGGGCTCACAATCAAGGGTACAGTGAGGCATGCATTTACAAAAAAGCCGATTGTCAATGGACGGGTTGAATTGAATATATTCAATAATGATATATACATGAGTGCCGAGGATAGAACTAACAGGGAGGGTCATTTCTCTTTTGATCAGGTCGTATTCACCGATACAGCAACCATTTTCATTCAGGGAAGAAATAAAAAAGGGAGACTTTTTACTGAATTGGAGCTTGAGCCGGTATTTACACAACATCCCCAGCTCTCAACGGAATATTCCCCTGAAAAAGAAGCTGTTTTTAATTATTCATCACGAATTTATGAACAGAAGTATTACAGTGATTTGGATCTGAGGAAGTATGTGATGGAAAATGGTTCCATATTACTTGAAGAAGCAACCATCAAGCGAAAGAAACCCACCGCTGACGAGCATTTCAGAATATACCCGAAACCGTTCAACTCCTTAAAAGTCACAAACAAAGATTATGGATACTATAATGTTGCCCAGTATTTGCAGGGACGTGTGGCGGGAGTATTTGTCAGCGGGAACACCATTTTAATGCGGGGTGCGGGAAGTTTTCGGCCAACGTCCCCTTTGTTCCTGCTGAATGGCATGCCTGTACCCATGGATGTCATTTTACATCTACCCATGTCAAATATTGACCTTGTAGAGGTATTGAAACCTTATGAGGCAGGAATATATGGATCAAGGGCCGGCAATGGCGTTATATCGGTATTTACAAAGCGCGGGGCAGACTTGATGGAAATATACACGGACATGGAGGGTACCATTGCCCGAAAAATTATTGGTTATTCATCATTTAAGGAATTCTATTCCCCCAGGTATACCCCTGATCATGTTGATTCAGAGAGACCGGACCATCGAATCACCCTGTACTGGGATCCCGACATTATGACCGAGCAGGGCAAAGCTACAGTATCATTTTTCACATCGGATGATGATGCCCCTTATTCCGTCTTCGTCGAAGGAATCACAAACGATGGTAAAATATGTTTGGGAAGCGCAGAATTCATCGTTGACCAGGATCACTAATCAGGTATCGACCAATCAGGACAACAGGCATGATGCTTTTATCATGCAACAGCTCCCTTTCAGCTACTGCAGCGTCAAGGATAATTCTGCACCTGTCATCGAGTATACTACAATCCGGCGATATCGAATTTAAGCATCACGATGGCATAACCGGGGACTTCAATCC
>JARRQC010000329.1:0-2633 GCA_037382165.1 bacterium
TTAGATTCAATTTTAACAAAGGCGTTATCCATTGATGGTTATGTTTTGGCGTCTTAGCTTGACAGTTATGATTATAGTATCAATTGTAGATATCTAGTTTTGAATCAACTCAGAAATCAATCTATAAATCAAGAGGAGATATATCATGGACAAATTATTAATTAAAAAAATAATTCGGCTTGCAGCAGTTACTTTGTTTACTTGTAGTTTATTTTCTTGTACATCAGACAAGCCAAATCAATTAAAAAGTTTTTCTGTGCAGATAACAGACAAGCCATTGACATTTTGTAATCCCATTACACTGGATTTTGGCTCTGATAGAGCACGCAGGGCAGGTGAAGCTGTCGTTGCCCTTCATCAGGATGATTATTATCTTTTTATTACCGGTCTCAGAGGATACTGGTATTCGGACAATATGAGAGACTGGACTTACGTTGACGCACCGGATATTCCCGGAGGCTGCCCGTCAGTGGCCAGTGACGGGGAAAGATTAATCGTTTCTGGTGATAAATCACGCAGAGATGTGTACGCAAGTACTGATCCAAAGAGCGGAAAATGGGAAAAAGTTGGTTACTATGATCGGGAATATGGTGATGCCGACATGTTTATCGATGATGACGGCCGGTATTATATGTATTGGGGCTGGTCCCAGATTTTACCCTTCCAGGTTGTTGAACTCGATCCGGATAACGGATTTAAAGAAAAAGGAAAGCCTGTTACCTTATTCTTCGGTGACTATAAATCCCATGGCTTTGAGCGAAGAAGACCCGAAGATGTTATATTTTCCATATTCTCGTACAGAGACTATCTCCCTGAGGAAAATCCATGGATTGAAGGACCCTGGATGGTAAAGCACAATGGGAAATACTATCTGCAGTATGCTGCAATCGGTCTCGAGCTTTCGACCTATTCCCATGGTATTTATGTGGCTGACAATCCGATGGGACCCTTCAAATATTCTCCTCATAATCCGCTTACCTTTAAAACAACCGGATTTATGGTTGGCGCGGGTCATGGCAGTACCTTCCACGATAAAAATGGCCAATTATGGACTATTGTTATGATCCCCTCATTTTATGGCGGACGAGGCAGTGGTGAATTAGCTTTATTCCCAACGGCTGTTGATGCTGAGGGTGTTATGCATTCCAACACAGAATTCGGAGACTACCCGCAATATTATCCCGGTATCAAGGAAAATGCAGTTGATAACAATTTTACCGGATGGATGCTTTTATCCAAGAAAAAATACGTGGAAGTATCCTCTACTCTTGAAGGATATGGACCAGAGAAAGCCGTGGATGAAAATTTCCTTACTCACTGGTGTGCCGCGACAGGTGATCCCGGGGAGTACATGAAAGTAGATCTTGGCAAAATATGTGATATCTATGCTGTTCAAGTCAATTTTGACCGCCATGATGCAAAACTTGAAATGGGCAGAGGTTTTCGCATGCCACCGAGTCTTAGTCAATATCAGTCCTTTACCGTGGAAGTTTCCGGTGATAATGAAAACTGGTCGATGCTTATAGATAAAAGTAACAATACTGTTGACAACAGGCATGATTATACTGAGCTTGCAAACCCGGTTAAAGCCAGGTATGTAAAATTAACCAATGTATTCACTCATGATGAAGGAAAATTCGCGGTTAAAGATTTCCGGATTTTCGGCAATCCTGATGTTGCTAAATTCACGAAAGTTAATGATATAATGGTTGTCCGCGATCCGGATGATCCCTGTAAGGCAAAGTTATTATGGCAACCGGTTGATGGAGCCGATGGTTATGTAGTTCGGTATGGTATCCAACCTGACAAGCTTTACAATGATTACCTGGTTTATGATGATTATACACTGGACATCCATAGTCTTAACCGTGATGAGGAGTATTACTTTGAGGTTGAAGCGTTTGACAGCGGTACAGATTATTTTCATGAAAAAACAAGACAGACGATGGGTATTGGTGCGGAAATTGAACTATTCCGTGACAGAGAAATGCTTGCGAGAAAAATGATAATTGAGGGAAAAAATGAGTATGTTTTTGAGAATATTATCCCAGGCACCTATCGATTTAGACACACCTTCGGACCTAATATGTGGGTTGGGGAGCTGACCAAAGACCAGGTGATCGGTTCAGATGATCAGGTGACTTTATCAGAAAAAATTTCCGATCTTGGCGTAGGCACTAAAGTGCTAGGTCAACTGGATATTAAGGTTATCCCTGGAAAAGAGAGTGGGAAATTTGTCGTAACGCTCAAATATGATAAACCATGAGCAAATGCAAAAAAATATAAAGTAAAGGAAAATAATACAATATTTTCTAAAACGGGAGGTCCTTTTAAATAATATCAAATCGCTTAACTTAACCGGATCCTGCCCGTCTTTAAAACACCTGGCAGGCTTTGTGTCTCTGAAAAGCGCATTGCCAAAGGATGGTCAATGGTCCGCCGGTAGTCTGATTTTCAACGGTCGGCTTAGCTCAGCCATTGTGCTTGGGACCTACCCAATTTTTTCCCTGCCATTGGTCCGGGTTTTAGACTATGGATTTCATCTATTTTTATCAATATTACGGCTTTGGGCTTTAGCATCCCTGTTTTAAAAGACATGGCTGCCGTTTTTTTATAAATATCCCTGCTAGTTA
>JARRQC010000330.1:0-2631 GCA_037382165.1 bacterium
GGGTGTGATCAAGCGGCGGCTGTCAATCAGGATATCCCTGATGACTACTTCCCCTGCTGAAGGGGCAATGCATTCGGCTTCCATTACACCGGCAATGACTTTTCCCTTGTATTCCCTTTGGACCATAACCAATGAAGGATTAGATTGTTTGTAAACGAAACGATTGTAAAGATACTTTAGTCTTCCGCCCTTTTCATCTCATCCGGTTCTTTGTTGTTACGGTTTTGTTGAAAATCCTGGATTTGCCCGGACTGGAGCGGATTATGTGTTAATTCGTCGTATTGTAATCTATTCCTGTATATATCTAACGCCAGATAGAGGGCTTCCCTCATAGCAGCAGGCGAGGATTGGTTCTGTCCGGCCTTATCATAAGCGGTTCCATGTGCAGGTGAAGTCCGGACGATGGGTAACCCCGCGGTAAAATTCACGCCCCCTTCAAATGCCAAAGTCTTAAAGGGGATCAGACCCTGATCATGGTACATGGCCAGTATCGCATCGTATTTCAGAAAAGCGGAAGATCCAAAAAATCCATCGGCAGGAAAAGGTCCGAAGGCGAGAATGCCATTGTCCCATGCTTCCTCAATGGCAGGCACTAACTTTTCCTGGTCTTCATGCCCTATTACACCCTGGTCTCCGGCATGTGGATTGATGCCGAGTACTGCAATTTTGGGTTTTTCAATGCCAAAATCCCTTACCAGCGTATCCCTGATGATCTCCAATTTCTGGAGGATCAGTTGGCTGGTGATGGATTCAGCAACCCTGGCAAGCGGAATATGACCGGTGACCACACCAATTCGCAGTTGATCTTTCACCATCAGCATCAGGGAAGCATTGCTTTCAAATTTTGCAGCGAGATATTCTGTGTGCCCCGGAAAATCAAAGGCATCCGATTGAATATTATGTTTGTTCAGTGGCCCTGTAACAAGAACCTGTATCTTTTCTTCTTTCAAATCTTTGACCGCTTCTTCCAATGCCAGGAAAGCGAACTTACCAGCCACAGGATCCGATTTGCCATATTCTATCCTGACTTCCTCGTTGCTGACATTGATGATATTTACCTTCTGATGAATGACATCATCTGCACTTTTAATGATCTTGTAGTTGAAATCATGGTATTTCATGCCATTACGGTGGTATGACAGTGCCTTTGATGATCCATAGATAATCGGTGTGATATTGTCAAAAAGACGGTTATCGTTCAGCGCCTTGATGATTACTTCATAGCTGATCCCATTCAGGTCTCCGTGCGTAATACCTATTTTGATCCTTTTATCCCTGTTGGATTCCTTTTCCGGATGGTGCATGATATTGGGTTGGATGTTACGCAAAGTTATGGATTTTAGGGATAGCTATGCATTTGAAGAAAGCCTGACAAATTTCTGAAAGGAAAAATATCAGACCTTTGCACCAAATTCTTCAAATGAGTAACGCCAATTTTGTCGATTACGTTAAGATCTTCTGCCGTTCGGGTAATGGAGGAGCCGGTTCAGCTCATTTCCGCAGGGAGAAATATCTTCCGAAGGGAGGCCCTGACGGAGGGGACGGAGGCAAAGGAGGAGATATTATCATGATGGGTAACGCCCAGATGTGGACATTGCTGCACTTGAGGTATACGCGCCATCTGAGAGCCGAGCATGGTAAACCGGGCGGAGCACAACGGTCCTCAGGCGCTGATGGAAAAGACATCATAATTGAAGTGCCTTTGGGTACGCTGGCGAGAAATCCCGGTACCGGTGATATCATCGGTGAGATTACGGAACATGGGGAAAAATGTATCCTTTTGAAAGGGGGCAGGGGAGGATTGGGAAACGATCATTTCAAGTCCTCTACCAACCAGGCACCAAAATATGCCCAACCCGGAGAAGAGGGTGTCGAATCGTTCGTCATTTTTGAATTGAAGATACTGGCCGATGTGGGGCTGGTGGGTTTTCCGAATGCCGGAAAGTCAACCCTGCTTTCTGTAGTTTCCGCCGCGAAGCCTGCCATTGCCGATTATCCCTTTACCACCCTGACCCCCAACCTTGGTATTGTTGCCTACCGTGATCATCAGTCTTTTGTCATGGCCGATATACCCGGTATCATCGAGGGAGCACATGAAGGCAAAGGGTTGGGATTGCGCTTTTTACGTCATATCGAAAGGAATTCGATCCTGTTGTTTCTGGTGCCGGCTGATGCAGATGATATCAAAAAGGAGTATAACATCCTCCTTAATGAACTGAAGCAATACAATCCGGAATTACTCGACAAGGGCAGAATCCTGGCTGTTTCAAAGTCTGACCTGCTGGATGAGGAATTGAAGGATGAAATTGAAAAGGGCCTGCCTGATCTGCCCTGTGTATTTATTTCATCGGTGGCGCAAACCGGGCTTACGGAATTAAAAGATATGGTCTGGAAGGCATTGAATCAGGAATAGTATTGATTCAATTGTTAAAATTGGTGTAATGGAGTGACACTCTTCATCAATCGCTATTCACTAATCACTATGCACTAATTCTCAGTCATCATTCCACTCAGTCCAGCTGAATAATATTGTTCTTGATCGCAAACTTCACCAGATCAACCGTCGTCTTCAGGTTGATCTTCTTCATGATATTATTCTTGTGGGTTTCCACAGTGCGGACGCTTATAAAC
>JARRQC010000331.1:0-6127 GCA_037382165.1 bacterium
GATATGAGAACCAGATCATGGGCGGAAGGTTTGGTATTGATGTTCAGCCCGACTTCCATTTTTTTCAGTTCCGGAATCGTCTCCCGGAGTTTCAGAAGCATGGACCTAAAATGTAGGGCATCTTCTTCTGCGGTGCTGCGATCTTTGAAGGTGACCATTACAATATGTCTGAGCATCTTTAGCTGGGAATTGGATTGAGTTAATACATTGAGAAAAATACTCGAATAAAGATGCAGTCTCATTCATTAGCTGAGCAATTCCGCCATTTTCTTACCGATATCGGCCGGGGAATCTACTACATGTACACCGCATTCGCGGAGGATGGCTTTTTTGGCGTCCGCTGTGTCGGCTTTCCCGCCGATAATGGCGCCGGCATGACCCATGGTACGTCCCGCAGGAGCCGTAGCGCCTGCGATGAAACCGACCACCGGTTTGGTACTGTTTTCCTTGATCCAGTAGGCAGCATCGGCTTCCATGTTTCCGCCGATCTCTCCGATCATAACAATACCTTCGGTTTCCGGGTCATTCATAAACAACTCAATGGCTTCTTTTGTGGTGGTGCCAATGACAGGATCCCCGCCGATACCGATGGCGGTTGTCTGTCCAAGCCCTGTCTTTGTCAACTGATCTACTGCCTCGTAGGTAAGGGTCCCTGATCGGGAAACGATGCCTACCCTGCCCTTTTCATGGATGAACCCGGGCATGATGCCCACCTTTGCCTCTCCGGGTGTGATCACGCCGGGGCAATTGGGTCCGATAAGCCTTGCGTTGGTATCTTTCAGGTAATCTTTAACCTTTACCATGTCAATGGTAGGAATGCCTTCGGTAATGCAGACAATAACTCCGATACCTGCCTCGGCAGCTTCCATGATGGCGTCTGCAGCGAAGGCGGGAGGTACAAAGATGAGGGAAACATTGGCGCCTGTTTCTTTAACTGCCTCCTGCACCGTATTGAATACCGGCCTCTCCAGGTGTGTCTGGCCGCCTTTACCAGGGGTAACCCCACCCACAACATTCGTTCCGTAATCTATCATCTGTGAGGCATGAAACGTACCCTCGGTACCGGTAAATCCCTGGACGATAATCCTGGATTCCTTGTTGACTAAAACACTCATTTCTATTTGTTTGGGTCTGCTTATGCGGTCAATTGACACTCGCAGACGGGTTCTGGAAAATAAGCGCCAAAGTTAATATCTTTTATTACAAAGACTCAAATTGATATTATTTTTGTTCATGTTCACCAACGCCCGGTAATATGAACCTTCAGCAAGCAGCAGCATTCAGTGATGATACGATCTGTGCCGTTTCCACCCCGCCCGGCACCGGCGCAATCGCCATGATCCGCCTTTCGGGAAGCAGGAGTCTTGATATCACATTTCAAATATTCAGACCGGCGAATTCTAAAAATACCCAAGAAAATGTTGAGAGCCACCGGCTGTATTACGGGCAGGTCCTAAACCAGGATCAGCTTGTCGACGAGGTGATGATGGCTTATTTCAAAGCCCCTCATTCCTATACCGCAGAAGATGTGGTGGAATTCTCCTGTCACGGTTCCGAATTCATCCAGCAGCGCATGATCGAGTTGCTGATCAACCGGGGGGCAAGGTTTGCAGAACCCGGTGAATTTACCCAGCGCGCCTTCCTGAACGGGCGGCTGGACCTCTCGCAAGCTGAAGCGGTTGCTGACCTGATCGCCAGCCAGTCGAGGACGGCACATGGCCTGGCTATCCAACAGATGCGCGGAGGCTTTTCGCAAAAAATCAACCAGCTGCGGGAGCAACTGGTAAACTTTGCCTCACTGATCGAATTAATCTTTCAAAGTGGGAAATGTTTTGAAAAGAGGCATTCCTGTGGCCATCATCGGGAAGCCCAATGCGGGTAAATCTACCCTATTGAATGCCCTGCTTAATGAGGAGAAGGCCATTGTTTCGGACATCCCCGGAACCACGCGAGATGCCATAGAGGATACGATTGTCATCGAAGGTTATTCTTTCCGGTTCATTGATACGGCAGGTCTCCGTGCAACGGAAGAAACCATCGAAAGTATGGGTATAGAAAGGACTTACGATAAGATCGACCAGGCGAAGCTGATCTTGTATGTGTGCGATATGGGAAGTGCCGGTGAAAAGGATGTTGAGGAGATCCTGGATGAGTTCAGGCACTACATCGAGGATGAGAACAAGCACTTCATCCTGGTGGGCAACAAGGTCGACCTGCTGTCGGAAATACCTCCCCACCTTACCGAAATACTGGAACTGGATACTGTTTTCGTCTCTGCCAAACGTAAGGAAAATATTCACCTGCTGGCGGAAACCCTTGTCAGGAAAGTGCGGGATGAACACATCCATAGTGATGTGATCGTCAGCAATTCGAGGCACTACGAATCCCTGTCACTTGCTTATGAATCCCTGTTGCAGGTTGAAAAGGGCATGCATGACAATCTCCCCACCGACCTGGTCGCTATAGACATCCGGCAGGTCCTGCACCACCTGGGTACCATCACCGGGGAAGTGACAACAGACGAAGTACTGGGGACGATCTTTTCGAAGTTTTGTATCGGAAAGTAGGCCTGAGACTTAAAGAAAGATTGAAAGTTGAGTGTTGAAGAGAGAGACTATATTCATCTATCCGGTGATATAGTCATGAAACTCCAGCCAACAGCGGCACCCTGGAGGATATTGACGAAAAGTTTTCTGGAATGTATATACCATACGGTGTTGAATAACTGATAATAACCATAATCCGAGACAAAGTGCTAACGGTGAAGTTCGGGTAACTTTACATGGTGTTTTCCAGTATAAATACAACTGACCGGTAAAGATCAAATGAAGTCTGCTTGCTTTAATGACTTTTTTTAAGAAATAAAAGCCAGCATTTAACTAAAATAGCAGGTTGAGATTATAATGAGAACAGTTGTGTTCAATTATGATCCTGAAACAATATAAAATTACGCTTCGCTTCCTGGACGGGGATCTTGAAAGACAATTCAAACTTTCGAGGGAATCACAGTTGAGGATCCGGTTGCGTATGGGCATCCTGATGTCGCTGGTTTTCTTCAGTTCAGGCATCCCGATGATCTATATCCTCGTTCCGGATATGTTCTACCATCTTACCTTCAGTATGGTAGGTGCATTATTCCCCTATTTCTTCTTTTTGTTCTATGCAACATACAGGGACAAGTTTACCGGCTATTTCCATTTGCTGGCTGCCAGCTCAAATGTGCTCTCCGGCTTGGTCATCATCTATGTATTACAGTTTTTCCCGGATGGGGAAGACATTATGCTGATGCTTCTGATATTTATCATTTTCTTCGGACTCTACATGTACCGGCTGGGCCTGATCCTGGGCACATGGGTTTCCCTTATTTATATCATCAGCTACCAGTTTTTTATAGCCTATTATGGACAGATGGATCATTCCCAGTTTATTCTGCTCACTTTTCTTGCCTGGCTAACAGAGAGTTTTTCCATCATCGCAGGCTATATTTCAGAACAAAACGACAGAAAGATT
This sequence comes from bacterium, assembly GCA_037382165.1. Taxonomy (GTDB): domain Bacteria; phylum Bacteroidota; class Bacteroidia; order Bacteroidales; family F082; genus JAADID01. The sequence continues at coordinate 3,511 of JARRQC010000331.1, forward strand.
TTTCTGCAACAGAGAATCATCAGTGAACAAAAAAATACGATACAGAAGGAAAAAGACAAATCAGAATCCCTGCTGCTGAACATCCTGCCCGGGCAAATCGCCGACAGGCTGAGGTTCAAACAGGAAATTATCGCTGACAGGCACAGTTATGTATCCATATTATTCGCCGATATCGTAAAGTTTACTGATTTAGCAGCGGAAGTTACAGCAGATGAGCTGGTAAAAGTGCTGAATCATATTTTCTCCCGTTTTGATGAACTTACGGTGAAGTATCATCTTGAGAAGATCAAAACCATAGGAGATGCCTATATGGTTGCTGGCGGTTTATTTAAAGATGATGAAGACCACTTGTTCCGTATGCTGGAATGTTCCATTGAAATGCTGGATTACATAAAGCAGGATGAATTCACACAAAAACACAACATAGGAATCCGTTTGGGAATCCATGCAGGACCTGTTGTCGCCGGAGTGATCGGACTGAAAAAGTTTACCTATGACCTTTGGGGCAACACGGTCAACGTAGCCAGCAGGATGGAATCAAGTGGCGAGCCGGGCAAAATAAACATCTCCGCATCTGTTTATGAGGTGATCCGTGAAACCTATAAATGCCGTTACAGGGGTAAGGTTTCCGCCAAGAACCTCGGAGAAATTGATATGTATTTTGTAGAACATCGTGTTGGGGATGAAAACGGGGAATGAGGGTTTGGGGACGGGAGAAATCTGGAAATAAGGGATTTAAGGGTATGACTCAGGTTTTTATTGGATGTCGGAAAGTACCTTATCCATATACATATCTCCTTTGGTGGGACTTGATGGAGCCGAGGATCGGGGTTCAAGATGCATTACATCCTTTACGGTGACTTTTCCGGTTTCAACATGCATCACCTCCTCCACATACATCTCCGTCCAAGTGCCTGTTCCGTTGGCAACCATCAGCGACAGGAATCCGCGTTCATTTTCACTGGTATTACTGACAATTCCACCGACGACTTGCGCATAACGGAATTCCTCTGCATTTGAATTTAACATGTAAAAATGCAATGGAACTCCGTAATTGAGGTTGTTTCTGGTCCTTAGTAGTTTCAATCCAGCTGCTGAAGGGATATCCACAGAGGTCACGACCAGCGGGTAGTCAGGCGTTTTGGTTCCGATACCAATCTTTCTGAAAGTAAACGAGGTGTCCCCCACGGATGTCCATGTATCCGTGTTTCGTGCATGCAATGCGTAGGGCACCGTTACAATCTGCGTCGTTCCGGTTATCGTATAATCGGTGCCGCCTTCCGGATCGACTTCCGTTTTGATGAATAACGGCCCCATCGCCCAACTTATCGTATCAAATCCTACCTGTCCGCCAAATTCAATACTTATGAGGCCATTCGTATTCGTAAAGGGTAGCTGGTTTTCTATGTAAATGACCTCTCCGTCGGCAGCGCCTCTGAGAATGCTTATCTGTAAGCCGATCTGCTTCTCGCTGACAAGGAAATTGTCGGCATCGCGAATCACAGCCTGATATGTCATTTTTTCAGGAACCTGGGCGTTCACATGATTCGAAAGTAAAACGATCAATAAAAGAGACAGATATCTGCAAACGAATTCAATTGATTTCATTTTATTATTTTTTGATGATTGTAAAAGACTGTGTTTCATATGCGCCGCGGTATACGCTTAAAATGTAAATGCCAGGGGGGAAATCAAGAATCCACAGTACAGTTTTTTTATCCCGGACCACCCCTTCATTCAGGACTTTCCCGTCAGGACCAGTGAGCCGGTAACTGTATGAATGCGGCTGCAAATCCATTTTTTCCAGGGTGATATAACCTGATGCCGGATTCGGATAGACGTGCAGCTTTACGGTATCAATTAAAGGGGTAGCAATATCTGTTTCAATTGAGATCTCGTAGGGTTGCTGGACGCCCTCGGTAATCGTAAAATCATTATCTGAATAGACTGAATAAACAAGCTGTCCAATTGAATAACTGACAATACCCCCGGTTCCTGTTGCTTCGCCCCCTGAAATCACCAGGCTGTTTTGAGAATGGGAACTCGTTACTGTTGATATAATAAAAAAGAAAAAGAGTAAGATTTTGAAATTCACGGTGATCAATTTTGGTCAGGTTAAAGTTAGGGTTTTATTATGAAACCGGGAACTGGGTGACCAGTCATTTTAAAAAGAGTACGCTGTTTTGGACTCTTACTTTTCATCAATCCGAATGCGAATGACGGTGTGGGGACAGCAGGAATCAGGAAATATGGAACTGAATGATAATGGCTCAGGTTAATTTTCGATGTAACAATTGAACCATCAATCCCCAGCACCTTTCCACATCAAAAATTTAAAATCAAATCGCCAATCGCCAATCGCAAGTCATAAATCCCAATCCCTTACACTTCCTGGGCCTGAATAGCCGTAATGACCACAGTATTTACAATATCCTTCACCAGGCATCCCCTGCTCAGGTCGTTGACGGGCTTATTGAGGCCCTGCAATACCGGACCGATAGCAACTACATTGGCAGACCGCTGAACGGCTTTATAAGTGTTGTTGCCGGTATTCAGGTCAGGGAAGATGAAAATGGTCGCACGGCCGGCAACCTGGCTGTCAGGCATTTTTTGTTTG
>JARRQC010000332.1:0-2626 GCA_037382165.1 bacterium
GTGGGTTCTGTGCTATCTGTCGCAAGGGTGAGGGGCATCATGAGGATGAGATTGTTCATGGAAAGAAGGGAAAAATATGCATAATAAATGTGTGTATAACCATAGTTAGGCTGATCCCATTTCTTATCATTTGATAATGCATCTGGCTTTTCGGTTTCATTTCTTTGGAAATAAAGATCAAAGAGATGAAGAGACTGAAATTACATCCGGCCTGGCTGCTTGCCCTGGGAGTAATATTCATGGGCGGTGCCCATCTTACTTTCAACGTTGAAATTCTTGCATGGTTCTGCGCGGTGCCTTTCCTACTCTACCTTCGTTGGACAAAGGGATTACTTTCAAGAATCTATTTTATACTGGCAATGATCCTGTCATGGAGCTTTGCTGTGTTTAAGATAATCACGGATCCCATTCCCTATCTGATGATCCCCTTATATTCTGTCCCCATTGCCCTTGTACAAATTCCAGGTTATATTATATGGTCCAGAATGAGGGACCGGCACTATTCCTATTTGTTATTTCCCTCCATTATGGTGGTGATGGAATGGATACAATATACGATGACCCCATTGGGGAGTTGGGGAGCTGCCGCCTATGCGATGGTCGATCAGATCATTTTATTGCAGTTTGGTTCCGTCTTTGGACTTGCAGGAATAAGTTTTATTATATACCTGATCAATGTGGTGGTTGCGGAATGGATCATAGATCCTTCGGGTACGAAAACAAAGTTAGTGCCTGTGGGACTTGTATTTGCAGCTATCATGATCTATGGATCCCTGAGAATAGATTACTACAGTTCCCGGTCAAAAAAACAGATAAAGGTGGCTGCCGTGGGAACGGATTCCAAGGTGGGAGGTCTTCCCTTGCCCGCTGCTGAAATCCGTGAATCAAACAGAGAAAGGCTGATTGAAAGAACTGAAAAGGCAGCCTCTTCCGGTGCAAAGCTTATTGTATGGAATGAGGCGTCAACGGTGATTCTTCCGGATGAGGAGGAGGCATGGAAAAAACGGTTGTCCAGTGTTTCCGGTAATAATCAGATCACTTTAATTTCCAGCTATATTGTGTTGCTATCAAAGCAGTCATTCAGGTATGAAAATAAATATGTAATGTATCTCCCGGACGGAACGGAGGCCTGCACTTATCATAAACACCAGCCTGTACCTGGTGAGCCTGCAAGAAAGGGGAATGAACCCATTGAAACAGTATCTCTGGCCGGGATAGACATAGGAGGGGCCATATGTTATGATTACGATTTCCCCAAACTGGCTCAATCATACGGACAGCTTGGGGCTGATATAGTTGGGCTTCCTTCCTCGGATTGGCGGGGGATTGACCCTATCCATACAAAAATGGCAGCCTACCGCGCCATCGAACAGGGTCATTCCATATTAAGGTCAACCAGATTTGGATTATCTGCAGCCATCAATCCCATTGGAATTGTTGAGGCCCAAATGAGTAGTTTCAACCAGAATGATCAAATAATGATAGCCTACCTGCCAGAAACTAAAGTTTTCACGCTCTATGGGGTTATTGGGGATCTATTTATATATGTTTGCATGGTATTGATTGGCATATACATGTTCTGGATCCTGGATACCCGATTCAAAAAATCAGTTATTTTAGCCTCCAAGATATTCATGTGATCAAATAATGGAATTTAATCTCCTGAATGTATTCACCATTGTAGCTGGATTTGTAGCCTTCATATTTGCTGTTTTTCTGGTCTCCATAAAAACAGGCCGCAGGCTTCCTAATCTCCTTCTGGCCATCTACCTGCTATGGTTTATTCAGGATACCCTCGCACAGTATACGACTAACTTTCTTTATCCGCTCTCACCAGTGGCAGGCATGCTGGTCAGCCTGACTATTTTTTTAAGCATGCCGACCATTTACCTTTTTGTGAAATCTTTCATTTACAGGGATTTCAGACTTTCGATAGGAAGCCTGGTCCATCTGGCCCCCTATGCAGCGATGAACCTCCTTCTTTTCCCGGGCTATTACCTGGTCATCATCAGAGGCCAATTTGATCATGCTTATGCCGAGGTATTCTTCAATGGATTGATGACCAAGTTCATTTATTTATCTGTATACATCCAGGCATGTGTCTACTTTGTTTTGATATTCATGGAATTGAATAAATATCGACAGTTGCTCATTGAAAACTACTCCAATCCTGATATGGGGAATCATCGTTGGCTGAAGCAGTTTATGCTGTTGATTTTGGCAATGTCACTGATAGGATTAGTAAAAAATATCCTGAGCTTCTCCGCAGCCGAGGTCATAACCAGCTATGCCTCCGCAATAGTTGCCCTGAATATCCTGTTATTCATCAGCTGGGTATTGATGATGGCCCTCAGACAACCGGGAATGTTCACAGGCATTGATTCGGATATTCAACCCGTCAGCAAACTGGTTGAGGAACGGAATAAAATGCACAAGGGTGAGAAGGGATCAGAGACGGGTGAACCACTGGAAACTGCTGACCCAAGGGTGGAGTTGCTGCATCAACATATGGAATCAAAACAACCCTATATGGATGCCTCCCTGAGTATGCATGATCTGGCCAGTCAGCTGGACATGAATGTTCGCGAACTGTCCCTGTTAATCAATCATACCCTGCACCAGCATT
>JARRQC010000333.1:0-2597 GCA_037382165.1 bacterium
CACTACTATCGTTTATATCACAGTTTGGGTAGTGCTGGGGGGGTATGCAGCCTATGTGGGAGTGATCAAATTTCCGGGCGCCAGTTCCACCCTGTATGACATCGGGATTTCATGGCTGGGGATCCTGATTGGCGCACTCTATGCATACTTCGGCTTAACTCCTCCCCGTTCCGGTTCAGAATAGCGAAAACGGCCAGGATTGAATCATCACGCCCCTTTTATTGATGCTGTATATTGTTTAGCACCTTCCCCGGGCACAGGGGCTGTTGGTGATAAAGAATCCGAAAAAACCACCGATTAGAATACTTTTAAAGATATCTCCTGCAGGAATACTCTCCATGCTCCTTCCTTCTGTAAAATAGAAAAGTGCAAAACCGATGATGGCGCCGGCCAGAATAGCCAAGGCACTTCTGCGCACATGGGGAGTCTTGAGGAGTCTTTTATATTTGCCCTCCTTCGAATTCAATTCCAGTGGTTTAAATTCCATATATGTAAATATGTAGATAAATATATTTGTAAAGATAACAGATTCCTTTCATCCACAGACAAGTTTTGGGCAAATTAGCCATGAGTCACCAATATCCGGATGGAAATGGTGGTCCGGATCGGAAATCATCGACCGGATCAAGGGTTCAACTTACCTCATATTCATTTTCTTTTAATACATGCTGGTCACGAACCATTTCATTTCATATTTGTTCTGAAATGAGCAGATCAAGGAAACTTGACAGATTATTAATCTAAATTTGATAAATAATGAAAAAAGTTGTATTGACATTATTGACAGTATTCGCCTTTGTGACCCTGCAGGCACAGACCAACAAAGAAGAGGTGGAACTGTTTCAGTCTATTTTCGGAATGGAGAAAAAGGCTATTGTTGCCGATTTTGTAAAGGTTGAAGGGGAATCCGGGGAAGCCTTCTGGTCGCTTTATGACCAGTATGAATCGGAAAGAAAAGAGCTGGGGTTGACCAGGCTGGAACTTCTGAATGAGTATGCCAGCAATTACGAGCAGATGGATTCTGAAAAGATGGACGAACTGGTTGCAAAGATGATCAAACTGAAGAGCAGTACCGACAAGCTGATGAACAAATATTATAAAAAAGTCAAATCGGCTGCGGGATCCAAACCTGCCGCACAATTCTTCCAGATTGAAAATTACTTTTCCAGCGCCATCCGTCTCAGCATTTACGAGAATATCCCGTTCATAGGGGAATTGGAGCAATAGTCTCTTTGCGATTGGGAAAGGTTGTTTCTGGAAGCAGGATCAAGCGTGTAAAGCCTACCCCGTATTGCTGATTGTTGAAAGTTTTTGACGATCGGCAATTTTTATGTTCTTGCCCTCCAGCTATACAATCCCCTCCTGTTCAAATTCCTTCAGGAACCGGACCACGTTTTCCACCGAGATGGAGGCGAAATCTGCGATATCCTGGCGGGAGAGGAAATTGAAAATATCCTCTCTCAGGAACACTTCGGACGAATGGTATAACAGGGAAGAGGCAAGCTTTCCGCGCATTTGTTTGTAAGATAGGTTGGTGACAATATCCAACAGGTGTTGTTCCGTTCCGTAGTTTTTGGAAGTGATCCTGAGCGCAAATTCCGGATTGCTGCGCAACAACTCCTTCAGGCTCACTTTTTCAATCATAAGGAGCTCCGAATCCATCAGGGCGACGGATGAGTATGGATAATTCTCCGCCCCAAAAATGGTGGAGAATCCGAGGAAGTCACCCCGCCTGGCGATCCAGAGGTTCAAGTGTTTCTTGATGCCGGTCTGAAGGTAGACCTTCACGAGTCCGGTCTGAATAAACAGTACATGCGGAGCAAATGCTCCCTGTTTGAAAATATGCTCGCCCCGCTCGTAAGTGAGTTGGGTCTGCTTTCTGTTCAGCGTTTCAAACTCCTCCCTGGAAATAAGGTGGAAACAATCCGGTTCCAGCTTTTTTTCTTCAGGATTGTATGCAGGTTCATCTATGACCATTGAAACAGCGTGCAAGGTTCATCAACGGCTCAAAGATAAATAAATTGAGAAATGACAGGAAAAAACTTGCCGGATAGCAATGGTCCCCGAGGCTGGTTGACCGGGCAATTCCGGATCTTTGCATCCAGAAAAAATTGTTAGATAATATTAAAATCAGAATTCATGAAAATGTTACACACCAACCTGCATGAAATTGAAACTGCTGCCGAACTTGAAAAGATGATCACGGAACATGAGAATGTCATGGTATGCTGTGGCCGGATGGGACCCATGTGTATTCCCGTTTATGAGGTGATGGAAGAACTCGAAGAAGAGCGTACAGATGTGAAATTCGCCGTGATGGCATTTGATTCTCCCGAAGCTGGAATTATTCGCAATGCACCTGAGTGCAGGGGTTTCATGGGACTGCCTTTCACCATGTACTATAAGAATGGAAAAGTAGCCAAGGCTACCAGTAGCATCCAGGGCATGGACCAGGTGACCGGGATAATGGATGAGCATTTTACATCCAGCCCGGTGGAGAAGGCCTAAGGGAAGATTGTAGGGTACTTCGTTGCGTTGAAACTATGGATGAGTTGCATGATGTAATCATAGTAGGTGCCGGTGCAGCAGGTTTGTCG
>JARRQC010000334.1:0-2597 GCA_037382165.1 bacterium
ATAAACCAGATTATACCAACCTGAGTCGTTTTCTTGCAGGAACATTTCTTTTGTTGCTTATTTTCCTGACCGGTCTCCTGAATTCACAGGAGGTTATTTCCGTAGATAACATTGATGAAGACGATCCTCATGTTTACGTAATAACCAATCGTGCATTGATCGAATCAGATGAAAACAGGTTGGTATTCAGCTCGTCTCCTTCAAAGGATCAAAAACATCATTACTTCATAGCACAGCCGAAAGACGAACAATGGATTTACCAGTCCTGCCCATCCCTTAAGGACTTACTGTCGATTGAAACTGAATACCAGGATTTGCTGGTATTCGTGCATGGTGACGGAAAAACACTTCAGGCGGCAACAGTTCGGGCGCTGGAAATACAGGAGCTTTACCATGTGAATGTTCTGGTTTATGCCTGGCCTTCACGCGACATGGAACTGGGTGCGATAAAGAATTTTAAAACCTCTTATCAAAATGTAGAAACGTCCACGGCAATGATGTATGATTTTCTTTCCAGCCTGGAATCTGTCATTCATGAGTCTGATTTGCTGGCTGATCATAAGGTTACGCTGTTTTATCATAGCCTTGGAAACTATTATCTCGAAAAGATGGTGGAAGACGGATATACAAATCTGCTGGCCGATTCGTTTGCGGATAATCTTGTGGTCAATGCAGCGGCAGTAGAACAGGCAGGGCACCATATCTGGCTGGAACAAATACATTTTGCCGACAGGATCATTGTCAACAGCAATGATGACGACATCAGCCTGTCAGGTTTACGTGTACTTACCAAACTGGGCAGGCAACTGGGGGAAAGTGCTGAAAAACCCCTGGCTTCCAATGCTATCTATCTTGATTTTACTGATGTAGTGGGATTTCAGGGTATGGGACCGAGTCACTCTTACTATTTTTCTAAAAAGATTATGAAAATCAAGGAAGTGAAAGATTATTATATGACCATCTTTCATGGAGAGGGCCCCCCGCAGGAAATGGATCCGATCTTGCTTTCTCATGCGGAAGGTGCCGCAAAAGACAACTAATGCCTTGTAAAGTTTTAATGAAATCCTTTTGATTTACCCTCCTTTCCATATAGCCTGTTTCCTTGAATTAACTACTTTTGCTGCTTAAATTTTAAACGTGTAAATGATATGTTAAAACTTTTCATTTCCCGCATAACACTGGCTATTGCCACCGGTTTTTTGGCACTTACCGTGGTTCTGCAGTCCTGTGAATCGGAATCCGCTTACAGTAAGATGAAAGTTGAGAACCCGCTTCTTAGGGAAGTTGTGGTTAAGGAGGTACTGCAAACGAGTTCATATACCTACCTGAAATTTGAAGAGGAAAATGACAGTTATTGGGCTGCCATATCCAGGAGAGAAGACATCCGCAATGGGGGAACCTATTATTTCGACAACTATATGGAGATGAAGAATTTCCAAAGTAAAGAACTGGACAGGAATTTTGAAAGCATTTATTTTATAGAAAATTTAGCGGATGAACCTTTTGCCTCACCCCAAATGGTAATGCCTGAGCAGACGGGATCTTCTAAAGTTGGAAATCATGAAATAGAAGGGGTCGAGCCTGTTGAAGGAGGGATCACCATCGGGGAATTGTTCGAGAATCGTAGGGAATATGATGGCAAACTCGTTAAGATCAAAGGAATTGTAGTCAAATATTCTCCAGCCATTATGAGCAAGAATTGGGTACACATTCAGGATGGTACAAGCAGTAAAGGTGATTTCGACCTTGCGATTACCACAACAGATGAATGTGGTGAGGGAGACCAGGTGGTATTTGAGGGAACGGTCAACCTCGACCGTGATTTTGGCTATGGATATACCTACGAGGTGATCATTGAAGATGCCAGGCTGGTAGATATAGAGAAAGTCACAACGCTTCAATAAATCTTGGTAATTACCCGTAAACGCTTACAGCGCCGAAACGAGGAAATTACACTGTGATCTGAGCTCACTCTGGTTTAGCCATTCAAACGATCAATCAGCATTACGCCACCAACCGGAACTGCGTGGGGATGGATTCAGGGTAAGGGTTTTGCCTACACGCGGAGTAATCAGTGCCACATCATTTTCATTGGCGGCAGCTGATACCCGTATGGCAGGGTCTTTCCATGGATGAAGGGCCAGGTTGAACCGTCCCCAGTGAATGGGTATCAGGTATTTACCCTGCATATCCTGGTGTGCCTGTACAGTTTCCTCCGGCATCATGTGGATCAGTTTCCAGTTTTCGTTATACTGGCCGCATTCAACCATCGTAAAGTCGAATGGACCATATTTTTCACCAATCTTCTTAAAGTGGGGTCCATATCCCGAGTCGCCGGTATGAATGACAGCGTGGTCCTCTGATTTGATGACCCATCCTGCCCAAAGGGTTGCATTCCGGTCGGTAATGGCCCTGCCGGAAAAATGTCGCATGGGCACGCAAGCCAGTAAGAGGTTGTCAAATGCAGTCTCTTGCCACCAGTCCATCTCGTATATGTTGGCTTCTGAAACACCCCACCGCATCAGGTGGGCTGCCAGACCCAATGGAACATAAAATCTACCCACCTTTTCATTCAATTCCCGGATGGTCTCATAATC
>JARRQC010000335.1:0-2595 GCA_037382165.1 bacterium
ATCTATTTCCAGGTATATGGCTCCCAGTTCTGTTTCAATCACTACGTTTTCCAGATGGTCTCTTTTGCATGAAGCAGAAACAACAAACAGCACCAACAGGATTACACGGAGACTCTTAACCAAGATTGTTAGATTTGATAAATTCGGTGAGTATATCATCCAGGGTGGGTTCCCCAATCTCCTGGAGATCATAAAACACCCTGGTATTCGGTTTCTCGATCCGGATCAACCGGTTCAAATCGATGGGGGTTCCAATCACTACGGCGTCACAGTTGGTGTTATTAATGGTGGTTTCCAGGTCCTTCAGCTGTTCCTTTCCGTATCCCATGGCCGGAAGCAGGGTTCCTATTCCCGGATATATTTCAAAAGTTTCAGTCAGCCGGCCCACGGTAAATGGGCGCGGATCTACCAGTGATGCAGCACCGTATTTCCTTGCTGCCACAACGCCTGCACCGATTTTCATTTCTCCGTGGGTAAGGGTGGGACCATCTTCAACGACCAGCACCCGGTTGCCTTTGATTACCTCGGGACGGTCCACCCGGATCGGAGAGGCACCATCGATGACCATGGCATTGGGATTGACTTTCCCAATATTGTCCCGAACGATTTGAATCCCTTCGGGAGAAGCGGTATCCATTTTATTAATAATTACCACATCAGAGGTTCTCAGGACAATTTCTCCCGGATAATATTTCAATTCGTGACCGGCTCTGTGAGGATCAGTTACTCCGATGGTAAGGTCTGGCCGGTAAAATGAAAAATCATTGTTTCCTCCATCCCACAAGATCACATCACACCCTTCAGGATCCTGTTCTGCCTCCCTGAGGATGGCCTCATAGTCAACTCCTGCATAAATCACATTTCCCCTGACTACATGAGGCTCATACTCTTCCATTTCCTCGATGGTACAATTGTGTTTTTGCAGATCTTCAATGGATGAAAAGCGCTGTACTTTCTGGGCAACCAGATCGCCGTAGGGCATGGGATGCCTGATGGCCACCACTCTCAATCCTTTCGCCATCAGGGTTTCAATTACTTTCCTGGAGGTCTGGCTTTTTCCGCAACCGGTACGAACCGCACATACTGCGATGACCGGTTTGGTGCTTTCTATCATGGTTTCACCTGTTCCAAGCATCGTGAAATCAGCTCCCGCTGCATTCACAACCGCACCTATATTCATTACTTTCTGATAGGGGAGATCACTGTAGGAAAATACACATGAATCTACCTGCATTCGTTGTATTAAATCAGGAAGTTCCTCCTCCGAATAGATGGGTATTCCTTCCGGATATAGCTTTCCGGCCAGTTCCGGAGGATATTTACGGCCATCAATATCAGGAATCTGAGCAGCTGTAAATGCCACTACATTATATTCCTCATTATCCCTGAATACGGTATTAAAGTTGTGGAAATCTCTTCCGGCAGCTCCGATGATAATCACGTTTTTCTTATCCATACATTGATCGTTTTTTATGTTGGGCACCACCAAATTTATAGGAATATTTCGCCCTCGAAACCGAATATGCTGTATAATATTCCCGGGTTTTTGAATTAATCAAACAACTTCCTGCCTAAAACGTAATATAAGTATTGGGTTTTTTCGAATAATTTTAACGAAATTCGAAAATTATTCATCCTGCTTATGAACTTTCTCGCTCATACCTATCTTTCGGGTTGCAATGAAGAAATCATTGTAGGGAACTTCATGGGCGATTATGTCAAAGGAAAAAGCTACAACCTATACCCCGATCTGGTCCGCAAGGGCATCCTTATCCACCGGGATATTGATACCTACACAGATATGCATCCCATCACACGAAGGAGCAAACTGCGTATTGTACCCAGATATCATAAATATGCAGGAATCATCATCGATATCTTCTATGACCATTTTTTAGCCTCCCTGTGGGATGAATTTTCATCGCTTCCCCTGCAGGATTTTGTGAACCGGACTTATGATTTACTTAAGCGCAATTACAAGGTGCTCCCGGAAGCAATTAAAAGATGGTTCCCCACTTTTTTGGAAAACAACTGGATGATGGCATACCAGACAGTGGACGGGATCGAGCTGGTACTTGAACGGATGGCCGCCAACACTTCGTTGCCCGATCATGCAGGATATGCAGTGGAAGTGTTAAGCGAACGATACTCCAGTTTCAAGAGCGATTTTCTGGAGTTTTTTCCAGGCATCATTCAGTTCCTGGAAGAAAAATACGACATCGAGATAAATACCCAGCGTGCGGGTTATCCTGACTGTTAAGCCGATTGCTTATTTTCAGTTTTCAAGGTAGGACCTGGCAGTGTATCCACCTTACTCAATTTGTTATACTCCTGCTGATAGAAAAACTCAGAAGCACCGAATGCAGGGAAAAGATCATTGATCCATAATGCATCGGGGTTGTATTTGGCGAAGAACGGGGTTCCCACCCATGCTGGATTCCTGCCCTGCAGAAACTCAAGTACGAAAACCTTTTCTCCCTTTACTTCTGTGATACCGGCAATTCTTATTTTCCCAGGTCCGGCCGACATGCTCGGTCCCCTGACCGTACGGCATATTCCACTTATCTGCTGGTAGGCTTCAGTAAATATCTGATG
>JARRQC010000336.1:0-6836 GCA_037382165.1 bacterium
GTATACTCCTGTTTGATCAGAGCGTGTATATTGCCGGAGAACGCGGGACCATGCTGGTCTTATCAGAGGATGGCACCGTGCATAAGATTCCCGGTGGAACCCGTAAAAATATTAACACGCTTGTTGCATTCAACGGAACTGTGATTGCAGGCGCCGATGCAGGGACACTGGTTGTTCGTAATATGAACGGCCTGTTCCATGAATTAGATCTCCCCCTGAAAGGTAATATTGTCTCTCTTTCCACAAGAAGAACCGCCTGTTTCGGGGTAACGGATGAAGGTGAGATCATCCATTCAACAGATGGCATGAGCTGGGATATCTTTGATTTTAACCATACCTATTCAGGTTTTTACGACACATGCTATTTCACAAAAATCCTGGCAGCTGAAAACCGGATTGTTGTGGCGGGAGTGAATAAGGAAGGCTTACCGGTCATGTATTATTCACGCCTGGGCGGAGTGTGGACTGAAAGAGATCTCGATTATACGGACGATCAGGGTAGGCCGGGATCCCTGACAGACGTTCCTAACGATATTTATTATGATGACCAGCAGGATCAGACTTTCCTAGTTTGCAACGACGGGAAGTTGATTCTGCTCCCTTCCTGCTCCCAATGCAACAGACTGAAAATAACATCCTCAAATAATCTTGAAGGAATTGCCTGCATTGAGAATACGATACTGATTGCGGGAGAGAATTATTTTGTGAAAACAATGGATTTAAGATAAACAGGTATAACAGGACCGGAAAACCTTATGAGATTTTCCTCTTGTATCACAACCATGAACCAACATTCAATGATCATCACTATGAAAAAGTTAAGAATCCTAATCCCCTGCTTTATTTTATCAGGATTTATTTCCGGTACTCTTCTGTCACAGGAACCAGCGTTAATCAAGATTGATATTGACCGCAGAATAGGTGACATCGATACGAACATTTACGGTGGATTTCTGGAACCTATTTTTACGACGGTTTACGGCAGTCTGTATGATCCTTCTTCCCCATACGCGGACGAAAACGGGTTCAGGAAAGATTATATGGAGCAAATCCGGGAATTAAAAATCCCGGTAGTCCGGTGGCCTGGAGGAAACTATGTATCGGGATATAACTGGGAAGATGGAATCGGGCCGAAGGAACAGCGACCTGCCAGACTGGACCTGGCCTGGAACCAAATTGAAAGGAACCAGATGGGAACAGATGAATATGTGAAATTCTGTAAGTTGGTGGGAGCTGAAAATTTTATATGTATCAATGCCGGAACAGGTACTCTTGACGATGCAAGGCACTGGGTAGAATACTGCAACTATGAAAAAGGAACCTATTACTCTGACTTACGAAGGAAATATGGCAATGAAGAGCCGTTCCATGTGAAATACTGGGCCCTGGGAAATGAAATCGACGGACCCTGGCAGATGGGTCAGAAAAATGTCGTCGACTACGTCAAGTTTGCCAAAGAGGCAGCCAAACTGATTAGACTGGTGGACGAGGATGTAAAACTCGTCGCTTCCGGTGCATCAAACTACAGACCGGAGGATAACAGCTGGATTGACTGGAATGATTATGTTTTGCAGGAGATGGTGGGCAGCATTGATTACATCTCGGTGCATCGCTATGTACACGAAGCCTTGAAAAGCGACATGAGCTACTCCAGCATGGTCTCCCTGAACCTTGACCTGGATCAGAAAATAGAACTGGTCGAAGCGCTGATTCTGAAAGCCATGATGAAATCAGAATCGGAACGACCGGTGTATATTTCATTTGATGAATGGGGATCCCGCGTCAGTGGCCTGCTGGCTCCTTTGATGATTTCACTTCACCTGAATTCGTTTATCAGGCATGCTGATGTGGTGAAAATGGCCAATCTGACCATGTTATCGAGCCTGGTCGGCAATTCCCCCGATGGTGACTTTAAAAACAGCCTGTTTCAGGCATTTTATCTGTACTCCAACAATTGCCATGGTACTTCACTGGATGTCGATACGAAATGTGAAACATACAGCAACGAGATATTTAATGATATACCTTTTCTCGACGTTTCTGCAGCGTTAAATGAGCAGACTAACATGCTGGTGGTAAATGTTGTCAACAGGCATGAAACAAAAGCCGTGGATACGGATGTTGTTCTACAGACAGGTGATTTCACTGGAAATGCAATGATCCACGAGGTAAATGGGGAAACAATTGAGGCCACCAATACAAAAACCGAACAGGGGGTACGTATTGTGACAAAGGACATAAAGTTCAAGGGCAATACCATCCGGTACAGCTTTCCTGCACATTCATTAACGCAGATTGAAATTCCCGTGAAGGAATTATAATTCCCCTTATTCTAAGGAATTTCAATTAGAGTCTATTGAATGGTTATGTGAATTATCTTTAAATCTTTTGCATCCGAACTGTTCCCGTAGTAGACCTCATAATCGCCGGAGGTGACCATCATTTTTCGCTGGCTCCAGTCATAAAATTCGAATGAAGAGGGAGGGAGATCAATGGTGATGGGTTTTGATTCCCCGGCAGCCAATTGGGTCCGGCGTTATTCGTTTCTTGTTCAGGCTTCCCGGGCCAAACTCAAAAGTAGTATAGCTTAAGCCATAACCAAATGGAAAAAGCGGATCGGACATATAGCGGTAGGTCCGGCCTTTCATGGAGTAATCCTCAAAATCCTTCAGCTGGTCCGAACTCCTGTAGAAAGTAACAGGCAGCTTCCCGGAGGGGTTGAAGTCCCCGAACAGGACATCGGCTATGGCCTGCCCGCCTGATTCACCTCCATACCAGGCCTGCAGGATCGCATCGCAGGTTCTGGTTTCCGGTGACAGGGCGAGGGCCGAACCTGAACAGTTCACAAAGATGACCTTCTTACCGGCTTCTTTCAGCGCCTTCAGGCAATTACGCTGAACCGGGGGCAGTTCAATATTGGTACGGTCGCCGCCTTTGAATCCGGGGTACGAGACCGGCATCTCTTCACCTTCAAGCTGACCGGACAATCCCCCCGCGAACACAACCAGGTCAATCCCTTTCAGCTTGTTGATCAGGTCGGTATAATCGACCTCCACTTCCTTCCCAAAGTCAAATTCGATATTGGCCTGCCAGTTGTTTAACTGGGCATACCGGATCTCAATCCTGAATTTTTTACCTGCTTCGACCTTGTACGGGATCCTGGATGGCAGGGTGCGCCAGTTGCTGTACCCTTGTATTGATTCATCATTGACCAACAGTTCAAAATACCCGGTTGCTCCTCCTTTAAAGACGATCTCTTCAGTCACTTTGGGAGTAAATTCCGTCTCGAAAATGGCAGAGAAATCTTCAAGCCTGACTCCCGGGGCGAATTCATGCTGTCCGGCCGTCGTCTTTTTAATAGGATTCGCAATTTGTTGCGTGGCCGCAATCTCTCCTTTGCGATCCGGATCGTTCCAGTAGGTGGCCTTGAATCCCTGTTTCCCGTCAAAGGAGCATTGGCTGAAATAGCTCCGGGTCACTTTATCCTCAACCAGATCACAACCCTTATCATACAGGATCCTCTTTTCCGGCAACTGGGTCTTTATCCCTTCGAGAATGGAGATGGTACGTACCGGGGTCCCATTGTAATTTCCCCATAACATGGGCTCGTCACTGGCATTGGGTCCGATGACGGCCATCTTTTTGACTTTTTTCGAAAGGGGAAGGATATGATCTTTGTTCTGTAAAAGGGTCATGGTTTCCCGGGCCATATCAAGTGCAAGCTGCCGGTGCTCCTTATTGTTCAGGACAGAGGGCGGGATCTGCGTCCACGGAACAAGGGAGTCTTCGTCCATTTCCCCCAGATCAAAACGGCCAATGAGAACGCGCTTCAGACTTTTATCAATGTCCTCTTCCCTGATCAATCCCCTCTCAACCGCCTCAGGCAGGGTCTTGAAAGGATAATTTTCCCATACACATTCCACGTCGGTTCCGGCCAGTACTGCTTTGGAAGAGGCATGTACTGCATCGGATGAAACCTTGTGGCTGTTAAAAAAATCGGTAATCGCACCGCAGTCCGATACGACCATGTATTCATATCCCCAATCATCACGCAAAATACGCTGTAACAGGCGGGTATTCCCGCAGCACGGCTCATCGTCCAGACGCTGGTAGGCACACATTACCTGCCTCACACCGGCATCCTGGACCAGGGCCTTGAAGGCAGGAAGATATGTTTCGTACAGATCGCGTGGATTTACCTGGTTGAGGTTGAGCTCGTGACGGCTCCATTCGGGACCAGAGTGTACCGCATAATGTTTGGCGCAGGCCAGCAATTTCCGGTACCTGGCTTCCTCCGGTCCCTGCAACCCTTTCACCACGGAAATTCCCATCCGTGAGGTCAGGTAAGGATCTTCTCCATAGGTTTCCTGTCCGCGTCCCCAGCGCGGATCGCGGAAGATATTCACATTGGGGGTCCATACTGAAAGACTTAAAAACCGCTTGTTTTCATTTCCCGCCTGCATCCACTGATTGTATTTGGCACGGGCTTCATCAGAAACGGCATCGTATATCCGGTACAGCAATTCATCGTCGAATGATGCTGCCATGCCGATGGGTTCGGGAAAAACAGTTACGCTGTCATTATTGGCATAACCGTGCAATGCTTCACTCCACCAGTTGAATTTTTTTATGCCCAGGCGGGGAATGGCATCTGACTGATCGCACATCAGGGAAGCTTTCTCCTCGAGTGACAGGCGGGAAATCAAATCTTCGGCCCGTTCTTCCGAGCTCAGATCAGGGTTTTGATAGGGATATTGCCCACGAAGACTTACATTCAGCAGAAGAACAAAAACCAGTAACAGAATATTTCTCATAGCAGTGTGGTTTGTGAAAATTAACCCAATTAGATTGATGAAAAATCAAGAAAGGATCTTCAAGAGATATTCAAAATGGTTGGGCTTGAATCAACGAAAATTCCGATTCCACAATGGTGACATCCGGATCTTCACCGGGAACATTGAAAGCTTCCGGATCATCATTCTGAATGATCCAGGTTTTCCCATTCTTTGAAATATGAGAATCAGGGATATCCAGATGATAGGTTTTCGGCCGGTCATCAGAATTTACCATGGATACAGTAAGTATTTTCTTATCTGCTGAGATGGCGGCGGCAATGTCCAGCATCGGGATCGCATTGTTCACCTGAACCGGGATGGTTTCAAAATGCTTTCGATAGAGCATCAATGGCATGGCAGTGGTGGCAAATCCTGATTTTGTCGCCGTTGTTTTGATGCAGCCGATTACATTTACCGTCTGGGCATAATTGGCCATAAAGAAAAGATCTGAATTCCTGAAATACTCGTGTAATCCCTTTGCGATCCCAAGAGCATCTTTATGATGATACCTGACTCCCAGTTCACCGTATAGATAATCCCCATACCAGTAGTTCCATTCGTCCATGGCAATCCTTATATTCTTATTTTCCAGACCTTCGATTTCAGAGCGGTATTTCCGATGCGCATCGGCTACCCTTTTCACGGAGTTGGCTATCTGAGCGAGATGGGCACTCACTGTATCCAGTTCGCGGCAATATATATGTTCGCTTATCAGATTCATTTTATCGGCTGCCTGTGAAAGCATTGTCTGGCTCCATTCTCCCACAGCCCCCACACCAATGAGCTGTGCATCCGGATCCACCCTCCACATGGCCTCTGCGATGCTGCTGTGCTTTTTGATGTAATCACTCAGCGGCATATTTCCCAGTTGCCATGATCCGAACATTTCATTCCCAACGGCCCACCATTTTACGCCGAACGGTTCCGTGTGCCCGTTCTCTGCCCTGATCTGTCCCCATCCGGCATTGGAGGGGCCATTCACATATTCCACCTCCTGAACAACCTCCTCAAGGGTTCCAAGACCGGTATTCACTGCAATAAAGGCTTCAGCACCAAGGAGTTCCATCAGTTCCATATACTCATGGATACCCAAATCATTGGATTCAACACCCTTCAACGCAGGGTTTTTCCTCGCGGGACTATTATCCCGCTCCCCGATGCCGTCTCACCAGTTGTAACCTCTCCACCCATTTATATTATCTGCCGGCATGATGGAGAGTGTTCCGATGGTAAAAGAACCCGATCCCTCACTGTAAATTTCCAGCACCGCACTGTCGGAGGAGAATGGTGAATCGAATTCAAAAGCTGCAGCATGGTATTCAGGCTCCATCTCATTCACCTGTACTTCAATGTTTTTGTCGTCCGATGAAAGCCGAACGAATATAGGCAGTGATGCGCTTTCCCCTTTTAATATGATCCGGCCGGTATATTGCTTGCCCTGGACCAATCCAAGTCCGTATTGACGGATGCCTGCGGCAGAACCGTCTCCGGGAACGAATACATTTACCGAATGTTCCCCTGTGTAGGGTTCTGACAATTCCATCTGTACATTCTTCCCTTCTCCGATGATCTCCCAGGGTGAGGCATTCAGGTACTGGTAGGGGCCGGTATCCCAGAATGGATCGGTTGCGGTGGCAAAGGGTTCAAAATCCTCTTCTACCGGGTAGTAGAACTTGCGGTCCTCCACCATTTCGGCCCAGATCCCTCCGTAAATGCACCTCCCCAGGTGCTCGATGAACTGGCCATAGATATATTTTTCAATGGGTTGTCCTGTATCGGAAATATCTATGGAAACCACAGGATAGTCTTCGGAACTACAGGCCGAAAGAACAAAAAGTAACAGTAAAGTGATTGCGGAATTTCGGATAGCTGTTTTCATTTTATCAGATAGGTATTGAACTCAATTTTAACTAAAAGTACGGAATTCATAAAATTCAGTCCACTCGTACAGCATCTAAATACAAATAAAAATCTCAGGTCAGGGTCTGATGAGGGGAAGTA
>JARRQC010000337.1:0-4141 GCA_037382165.1 bacterium
GGAACCTTAACGTCATTGTCAGGATTGACGATCTGCCATTCCTCACTGTTGAAGGTAACCGGTTCAAAGGTTTCCTTGAAGTAAGGTTCATAGCCTCCGGAGAGGATCAGTTCCGTTTTGGTCAGTTCTGCACTGCCGTTCAGGTTCCAGCTGGTAAGGGTTACATCATATTTGTCGGCATTGTCGAACATCACTTCCGGGTGTTGACTTGATGCGGATGTTCCGTTCATGAAGGTCACCGACGGAGGGTCAAATGACCATTCCCATTGTATAGGGGAATAATCTGTCTGATCGGTGAACTGCACGACATCGCCAGAGCAAATGATGGTCTTGTCCACATCAAATGCTACCTCAGGTAAAATGGTTGTGCTGGTCGTGATATAGCCGGGTTTCAGGATCGTATCGGTACCGAGTTCGTTGGAGACGATCAGTTGCACATCGAATGTGCCTTCTGTATCGAACAGGATGCCTGTCGGGTTTTGTTCCGTCGAAGTGCCGGGATCACCGCCCGGGAATGACCAGGCCCATGAAGTGGGAATGCCCAGTGTCAGATCGCTAAAATCAACCGATTCACCAACCGGTATCAATTCATTGTCAGCCTGGAAATCCGCGGCAGGGGGGAAGGAAGGCGTCAGGTAGGCCCAGTAGGTCCCCCATTGGTTCTGGGGCAGATCTGCAAATTCGTGCATAGCCCAGAAATTTACGTCTTGCAGCGGGTCAACGAAAACGGCGGAGTAATCTCCCCAGCGGTTACGTCCTCCGCCATAGGTTTTGTAATAGGGAGCTTCTCCTTCCTTATACTGGTAGTAATTCCGGATGGCTGCAGAATCATCATAATAGGCTTTGAAGGAATAACCGGCCCCCGCATACTGGTCCAGTGAGAAAACACCATGGCCGATGAGGATATCTTCATTGGCATTTACCGCGATGCTGGGATAAGCGAAAGACATGCCGCCGTCCGGGTCATCGATCCGGCCCCTTTCCAGCAGGGTGCCATCGGTATCCAGCTGCCACCACTGAATGCTTGTCCTTTCCGGTTCATCTGCCGGCAGGTAGATGTGATGGACAGCCCATAATTTTTCGTTCCGGTAGATCATGGTATGCATCCGGGCATCGACCGAATTCAGTTTATTTGGGCTTCCCTTTTGAGGAAGGAAATCACCATGATTTTCGTATGACCAGTTTTCCCAGGGTTCTGGTACCCCTATTGATCCGAGCAATTCAAAGTCGGGATCACCTGGTGTACCGCTCAACTCAAACAGGTTTACATAACCGTAGCCATCGTCGTTCCCGTCACCGGTAGAGACCAGGTAAAGCTCTTCAACGTCCGGATCATAAGTAAAAGCCGGTACGATGGCTGACCCCAGCTGTGTAGTAAACCGGCTGACCACAGGTGCATCCTCACCATTCATGGCTGCTACTTTGTCGATGGCAAAAACAACGAAATCAACTGCTTCAAAGGAGGAGTTACGCTGAATACCGCCTACACTGATCCAATTCTTGTTGAATCCCAGGTTGGGATAATCAAACCATGTCTGGTTGGTCACATCGGGATCGAACCAGTACATATACCACTCATCCAGCGGATCGGATGTCGCACTAATAGATCCTTGAACTGGTTCCGCTTCCGCTGGGTGTGGTCATGAGCCATCTTTCAGCGTAGGGATCATAAACGATTTTCGGATCAAAGGTATTGCCACTTCCCGGGAGGGCTGACCAGAACGATGAAAGGGTCGTGGTAAAGATCGGGTTGCCTTCCTTATCTGAGATGCGTACTTCCGTGTTCAGGGTCTGCATAATATGGTCAGGCCCTGCGGCACCGTTGACATCGGGAGGTATGGATGTGTTGTTGTCTACCAGACCCTCAAATGACATTTCCGGCAGCGGGGAATCTTCACGGGTCTGCCTGTTCTCTGCTGCAGCGGGAAGCACATCCTGCCGGTAAATAACCTTATCTTTTGCGTAAGACCATTCCGGTGGCTGCCAGTGCGGGTTGGGTGTTTTATACTTTATTTTTCCGTCACCTTTGGTTTGGGTAATATTTGACAGTTTTACCGTAGCGTGTAGTGTCGCCTTTTGCTTTGTGCCGGAGATTTGTTGGGCGATGGCGCCTGTCAATACAAAATGAATGATCAGGAAAAGGGATAAGAATTTCTTCATGGTGCTTGATTTTCAATAGAACATATTGGGCTACAACTGCCCAGGAATACAAAGATAATCAATATAAAATGCAACCGGGGGCAACCCTATCTCGAATTATATCAGTCGGTTACATAAAATCAGTTTGATGTGCAGGTTGCAATAAGCAAAAAGGCCGGTTCACAAAATAAACCGGCCTTTTTACGTCAGCAATAATCTATCTATTGCACAATGACCTTTTTGGCAGCAGTTTGTCCCTTTCCGGATAACCTTACGAAATAGATGCCTTTCGGTAATGAATTATCCGGGTTGATATCTATATTCAGATCTTTCTTATCGAGGTCGAGGCTATATATTTCCTGCCCGAGGTGATTCATGAAAGTCATCTTATTGTAAGTATGTCCTTCGGGCAGTTTAATTCTGAAATCACCGTCTGCCGGGTTCGGAAATACTGTGACCGATGCATCATCCGGCAATGCTTCTTCCTGACCGACAAACTGGCTGATGGTCACATTGTCTATGAAAAGCGGATTACCGAAATAGCTGTAAGTTTCGAAGGCGATCCTGACACCTGAACTGCCGGTATAAGGAGTCAGATCCAGTGCAAGGCAGCCGGCGCCCCATCCTGCAATACACCAGTCTTCAGCCGCCTCAGGCCAGAATTCTTCCGTAATTTCATGGGTGGCAAAGCTTCCTTCCCCATCCTCGCCCAGCGCATAGATCCTTTCCCAATAATCGGAACAATCAGTGGAGACGTAGATGATGAGCGAATCAGAGAATCCGGGCTGGAACTGGGCATAGGCATGCTGGAATTCGAGAACTGCACTGCTCATCCCTTCCAGGTTGAATTGGGGCGAGATCAAACGGTCATGCTGACCGATTACCTGTTCTTCCTGAAACTCTATGCCGACGGACATATTACCGGGTTCCGTACCCCCTGTTTCCTTGAGTGCCCAGGTAAAATTATCATCGGGATTTTCCACGGTCCAGTTGGCTGACCTTAGTGAACCATTCTCAAAAGTTTCCTTATAGAAAGGTACGTAGCCGCCTGCAATGACAAAATCTTGTTTGGTGGTTTCCGAAGAACCATTCAGGTTCCAGGAAGTCAGTGTAACAGTATAGCTTCCTGCATCATTAAAGGTAACTTTCGGATGTTGGCTGCTTTCATCGGTCCCGTCAACAAAAGTCACTGTATTGGGTTCAAATGCCCATTCCCACTGGATGGGTGCATACAGGGTCATATCTTCAAAAGTGACCGGGTCGTTGACACAAACGAAGTCTGAAGAAACATCGAAATCGACATCCGGAAGGATCGTTGAGCTGACGGTAAGATAGTCTTCGCGTAAGATGGTATCCGTTCCGATCTGGTTGGCAACGATCAGTTGCACGTCGAATGAGCCTTCAATATCGTATTGGATATCCTGTGGATCGCGTTCACTGGAGGAGCTGGGCTCAGCACCATAGAACGTCCAGTCCCAGCTTTCGGGATATCCGGAAGTCATATCCTGGAAATCAACCGTTTCCCCGACAGGGATAATGATCTCACTCGAAGTAAAATCAGCAACAGGGAAAGCAGCATAGCCAAAAGAAGCGATCTGTGTCCGCCAGTTCCATCCGCCTGATGAATACTCAGTGGTGTACCAGAAAGTCTGGTCATCGGTGGGGTCAACGCTCATGGCGGAATAATCACCCCAGCGGTTGCCTCCTGTTTGTGAACCGGTGCCTTCAAGGATACTTGTTTCCGGAACATCAAGTATTCCCAATCCTTCCGGAGCACCTGCCGTCTGGCCGGCTGTGCGGATAGAAGGGTATGTGTCGGGGCCCGAAACGGAATATCCCAGGGCGATATCTCCATGCTTATTCATTGCTATACTTCCCATCCAGCGGCTGTCACCATCATCGGGTGCATAGGTGCCCTGCTGGTAAATGCTCCATTTTTCCTCGTCTGCACCTTTACGTAGCTCATACCAACGGATACCCGCTGTTCCCTGTCCGTCAGCAT
>JARRQC010000338.1:0-2556 GCA_037382165.1 bacterium
GGAAGGGCTGCTGATCCGGCGTAACCTGCTGCCCATGGCAATTGTCGGGGGCATCGTTGGGATCATCGGATTAATCCTTGTTTATACTTTGGGACAGGGGATGATCTGATATCTTTAAAACTGTAAGTTAAATATGAAAGGGAATTTTAATACAATCATTGCATCCGGTACTCCTGTACTGGTGGATTTCTTTGCAGAGTGGTGCGGACCCTGTAAAGTACAATCGCCCATTCTGGTGGATATTGCCCGTGAATTAAAGGGTAAAGTAAAGGTCATTAAAATTGATGTTGACAGGAACCCGGAAATAGCTGGACGGTTTCAAATCCGAGGTGTGCCAACCCTGATCCTGTTTAAAAACGGACAGAGTATATGGCGGCAATCAGGAGTGGCAGACAAAGCGAATCTTACCGGCATTCTGAAGAATTACATTTAATTCAAATAATAAAAGCATGAGTAGATCCAGCAAAACATTGATCCCGGGGAATAAAAGCCATTGGGAAACTCTTGGGCCCGGATTATCCAGGCAAATCCTGGGATGGAACAATCAGATTATGATGGTGAAAGTCAGGTTTGAAAAAGGAGTAAGCGCAAGTTCTCATTCACATTTTCATACCCAGACCTCCTTTTGCCACAGTGGAAAATTTGAATTTACAATCGATGAGGAAACTTTTGTGGTGGGGCCTGGGGACGGGCTTTATATAGCACCGAACCTGACACACAGTGCTGTCTGTATTGAACCGGGTGTGGTTCTGGATGTTTTTAGTCCGGTTCGGGAAGACTTCCTTGACGGATCTCTTCCCTCCTATCTGAGCGGGAATAAATAAAAAGACTATGTTTGCGCACACAACATTTTATGATCCAGAATCCATATTCATCCCATCCGCTCTTTGGCTCACTGTGTAACTCGCTCAGGGAAGAAAATCATAAAATTCAATACCTGGATGGCCTGGCAGGATCGTCACGTTCAGCACTTATCCAGGCCTGCCTCGGGAACATGAAGGGGCCGCACCTCATAATCTTTTCGGATAAGGAGGAAGCTGCATATTTTTATACCGACCTGGTAACCCTGGAGGGCACACCCGATCGTACTCTCTTTTTCCCTTCGTCCTACAAAAGATCCGTTCAATATCAGCAGACCGATGAGGCCAATATTATCACCAGGACTCAAACCCTGAAAAGGTTATCAGAAAGGAGGGTGGCCAGTTTTATCATCACTTATTCCGAAGCCTTGATTGAATCGGTGGTAAGCAAAAGACAACTGGGGGAGCTTAGCCTGGATATTAAAGAAGGCGAAAAAATTGATATGACCTTCCTGCAGGAGGTGCTCCAGACTTACGACTTTCAACTTGTAGATTTCGTTTATGAACCCGGACAGTACGCTATTCGTGGCGGAATTGTGGATGTTTTCTCCTATGCTTCATCACATCCTTGCCGCATAGACTTTTTCGACGATGAAGTGGACTCCATAAGGATTTTCGACACCGATACCCAGCGGTCGCTCGAACGGGTGAAAAAAGTGAATATCATTTCTAATCTTCAATGGGAACATGAGCGAGGAGAGAAGCGGATCACTTTTCTTGACTACATTCCATCCGGCACCATACTTTGGATGGACAATCCTGACCTTATCAGTGAACAGGTTCAAGCCCTTTACGACCGGACAACTTTTGAGGTCACGGAGGAAAATTCCCCAAGTAAGGAGCTATTTCTGATCCCAGGAACAAAAATCGGGGAACAGATCAAAGGGTTCAGGCAGGTGATTTTCGGCGCGCATCTTTTCCAGGACACACAAAAAACCTGGCATTTTAACACCTCCCCTCAGCCGGTCTTTAATAAAAATTTTGAGCTGCTCGTTGCAAGCATTAAGGAACAATCAGCTGCCGGTTTTAAGAATTACATCCTTTCAGACAGCGAAAAACAGTTGGAAAGACTGGCTGCCATCTTTCAGGAGGTCGATCCTGAACTTGAATACAAAACCTGTACCCAGACCATCCATGAAGGATTTAAGGATGAGGATCTGAAAATTGCATGGTTTACCGATCATCAGATCTTTGAGCGTTACCATAAGTTCAGGTTCCATGATCGATTTAGCCGTAAAGAAAGTCTTTCGGCCAAGGAATTAATGGGTCTGAACCCAGGAGACTACGTAGTCCATGTGGATCATGGTATCGGCATATTCGGGGGTCTGGAGAAAATCGATGTGAACGGGAAGCTCCAGGAAGCCGTAAAGCTGGTTTATAAGGATAAGGATGTGCTCTATGTAAATATTCATTCCCTGCACCGCATTACCAAATATAAAGGAAAGGATACAGAACCACCCAAAATCTACAAACTTGGTACCGGTGCCTGGCAAAAGCTGAAAAGCAATACAAAGAAGAAAGTCCAGGATATTGCCCGCGAACTGATTCTCCTTTATGCACAGAGAAAGAACCAGGATGGATTTGCTTTTTCTCGAGACACCTACCTGCAACAGGAGCTCGAGTCTTCATTCATCTACGAGGATACACCTGACCAGCTCAAGGCCACGGAAGATGTGAAGGAAGGCATGGAAGCCGG
>JARRQC010000339.1:0-4145 GCA_037382165.1 bacterium
CTTTCAGCCCTTGAAAGGAATGGCTCTTCGACCACATTCTGCAATGCTTCACACGCTTTTTCATACTCCACTGTGTTCTGATACGCGGATCCCAGCTCAAAGTTGATGGCGGAGATCCAGACCTCTTCAGTCTCATGCTCAAGGGCCTGAAGTGCATAATCAATGGCTGCTTCGTATTCCACTTCCTTGTTCTTAATCAGGGCCATATGGTACAGGGCTCGGGGATTTCCTGGATTGGCTGCCAGTGCCTTGTCGCATGCCTCTATCACATAGGTGTAATCAAGATCCTCAGGATCGACCATTTCCATCTCCTCCATAATGAACTTATTGAAGTAGGAATCAATCACCCCGTTGATCTCATCCACTGTTTCGGGCTTGTTACTGGCCGTTGCACCTTCTTTGGCGAGATTGAATTCCTCGAGCATGGAATCGATTTCGTCCTCTTCCATATATACCATCCCCTTACCCTGATGGGCCTGATAAAGGTCAGGATTCATCTGGAGCGCCTTTTCAAAAAAATCGATGGCTTCGTCATAGGATCCATTTTTTAAGCTACGCTGCCCCTCTACCATATAGGACTGCATCAGGTACCTGGTGGCCTTTTGCCTCGACTCCTCATTGTTTTTCTCTTTCATGTCAGTGGCAGAATCTCCCACTACTTCTGCCATGGTAAGCACCTGATTGAAATGCTCCAGAGATGCTTCATACTCCTGGCTGTTGATTTTCGCAACACCTTCGTTGAACTCATTGATCACGTCTGTCAGGGTCTGGGCAGACAGTGTCACTACCATTAATAATGCGCCAATAATGGTTAATGCTCGTAATTTCATAGGGTACTCATTTTGTTAACAAATAGAATCGTCAAATATATAAATAATGTAAACAAATACAATGCCATTTTGTTTTGCGTACATCTAAATATAAATCAGATTGTTACCGATTAGTAATCTCTCTGAAGACCTCTTCCAGGCTTTTTTGCTTCAATTGAAGGGAGAGAATGGTAAGACCCTGACCAACAGCAAAATTTGATACCTCGCCGCGTACATCTCTTTTTTCGCGGGTTTCAAGAAGATACTGGTTATCATGGATCTGCCTGGCGTATTCAACAAAGGGTAATTTTTCCCAGGTAGCCACATCCAACGGGTGGTCTGTCTCAATCAGAATGGTCTGGGCTTCATCCTCTTTCTTGATTCTTAAAGCATTGGCATGCTCGTCGGCCACTATTTTTCCCTTGTTGATAATGATTACCCGGTCGCATATGGCCTCCACTTCCTGCAGAATATGAGTGGATAGCAAGATGGTTTTTGTCTTCCCGATGCTGGAAATCAGGCTTCGGATCTCCACCAGTTGGTTTGGGTCAAGTCCGGATGTTGGCTCATCCAGAATCAATATTTCAGGATCATGAACCAGTGCCTGCGCCAATCCCACCCGTTGGCGGTAACCTTTGGAGAGCGCCCCAATCTTCTTTTTAATTTCAGGCAGAAGGCCTGTCATCTGAACCACTTTGTCAATTCTATCATCGGACCGTTTACCTGTAATTCCATACAGACCAGCCACGTACTCCAAATATTCACGTATGTATAATTCCAGATAAAGTGGGTTGTGTTCGGGCAGGTATCCAATAATGCGTCGGATCTTTTTCTCGTTGGAGAGGGTTGACATTCCGTTGATCGCAACACTCCCTTCATCGGGGGGAAGGGTTCCGGTGATGATTTTCATCGTGGTTGACTTTCCTGCTCCGTTGGGTCCGATAAAGCCTACAATTTCACCAGCGTTCACAGTGAATGATACTTGATTCACCGCAGTTTGCGATCCATAGCGTTTGGTAATATGATGAACGGAGATGGACAAACTGGTTAGAAGTTAGAAGTTATGAGGTACGAGTTAGGTTATATGTATCATCCTAACCGTACATGAACTGCCCCACCTTGGCAAAATTGGATTTTGGATTCACACACATTACAGGAATCTTCTCTTTGTTAGAGAGCAGATATTGCTCCTTTGCACCAAAAATATAATCCATTTTGGTAATATGTTTGGTGGTTGTAATCAGGATCATATCGGCATTGATCTTTTTTGAAAATGCTAAAATATCCTTCTGGAAATTGCGTGATTTTAAAGAAGTATGGATCTCGTATTCAATGTTATTCTGTATAAGAAAACGTATGGCAAAATTGAGGTTCACATTTACTTTCTTCTGCAGATCCTTATCCATCACCGGGGCCTTGTAGAGGTGAATCTTTGAGTTCAGATATTTTCCAAGAAATATGGCCCACTGCAATTTCTCTTTGTTTTCTGATTTAAAATCGATGGGAAAAACAATATCGGTATACCGGTCTTTTTGTCCGGGTTCATCCTGCACCACAATGAAGGGAACCGCAGAGCCGGCTACTACCCTCAGCGCCCAGCTGCCAAACAGTTTCTGACTTCCATTCATCCCGTGGGTTCCCATAACCACGAGATTGATGTTGTTCTCCTCCACCGATGCAAAATCAGCAATCTCCTTAAAAATTTTCCCATGGTGCAAATGATAAGACACCTCCTCCCGGAATTCTTTATTGATCTCCTCAACGGCACGTTCCATCTTAGATTTGGCTTCCTTCTCCTCTGCCGAGTCCTTCACGATATGAAACAATAAAATCTTGTTCTTAAGAATTCGTGAAAGTTTAATAGCATGCTTTAAAGCATGGTAGGATACAGCAGAAAAATCCCAAGTAACCATGATGGACTTCTTCTCTTGCTCCATGGGTTATTTGTTTGAAAACACGTAAAAGTAGTCGAATCTTTTTAGATTATAAAGTTAACGATTACAAAATGATAAAATTGTATTTTAGTAGCCTGATAAGCCTACCGGAGTATGAAGAGATCAACTGTAAAAGAACTACTTGGATCTGAAGAAGTAAACAAAGAAGTATTGCTAAAGGGTTGGGTAAGAACCCGGCGTGGCAATAATCAGGTAGCTTTTATTGCAGTTAACGATGGAACCACCATACACAATATCCAGGTAGTGGCAGATCCCGCATCTTATCCTGAAGAGTTGATGAAGCGAATNGGCGTGGCAATAATCAGGTAGCTTTTATTGCTGTGAATGATGGAACCACCATACACAATATCCAGGTGGTGGCAGATCCGGCATCTTATCCTGAAGAGCTGATGAAGCGAATCACTACCGGCTGCAGTATCAGTGTAACCGGTACCCTGGTAAAATCAATGGGGAAAGGACAGACGGTTGAGATCCAGGCCCGTGAGATGACCATTCTTGGGGACGCCGACCCGGAGAAGTACCCGCTTCAGAAAAAGGGGCACTCTTTTGAATTCCTGAGGGAGATAGCCCACCTGCGCTTCCGGACCAACACTTTTGGTGCCGTGTTCCGCATACGGCATGCCCTTGCATATGCTGTTCACAAGTATTACAACGACCGGGGGTTCTATTACCTGCATACCCCCATTATTACCGCGTCCGATGCAGAAGGGGCCGGTGAGATGTTCAGGGTAACTACCTTTGATCTGAACCAGGTCCCCGTGACCGAAGAGGGAGCCATTGATTACAGCCGTGACTTTTTTGGAAGACCTACCAACCTTACTGTTTCAGGACAGCTGGAAGGGGAACTAGGAGCTTTGGCCCTCTCCTCGATCTACACATTTGGTCCGACTTTCAGGGCTGAGAATTCAAACACCCCCAGACACGTTGCGGAATTCTGGATGATTGAACCTGAAATGGCTTTTTACGATATCCATGATAACATGGACCTGGCAGAAGATTTCCTGAAATACCTGATCCGGTATACCCTTGAGAATTGCAAGGATGACCTGGAATTTCTGAATAAGATGGTGGATAAAGGATTGCTTGAGAGACTTCATTTTATTCTGGAACATCCTTTTGAAAGAAAAACCTATTCGTAGGCATTGGATATTCTGTTGAAAGCCAATCGCACGTTTGAATTTCCTGTGAAATGGGGGCTCGATCTTCAGGCTGAACATGAGCGTTACCTGGTTGAGAACCATTTTAAACGCCCCGTGATTCTCACCGACTATCCCAGGGAGATAAAAGCGTTCTATATGAAGCAGAATGATGACGGGAGAACGGTCAGGGCGATGGATGTGCTGTTCCCGATGATCGGGGAGATTATTGGTGGGTCACAACG
>JARRQC010000340.1:0-2537 GCA_037382165.1 bacterium
CATCAGCGTGAACTGGATGGGCACCCTGCTTCTGATTTTTGCATTGATTGGACTGCTGGACCTGTTGTTTCTGTCAAGGCTTGCCAGATGGTTCCAGCAAGTGGCCCTTATCTGGATGGAAAATACGTACCTGAAGTTTATCAGGTTTGCGCTGAAGGGGTGGCGTCCCTATGGATTGATAGCGGGAACCTTCCTGCTGATGATTTTTACGATGATATTTTATTTCGGGTCTGATCCCAAGGTTGTCAATTTTCCTTCTTCCGCACCCAAATACATCAACATTCTCGGTGAGATGCCCATCAATACCGATATTGATGTGATGGACTCGACGATGCATGAAATTGAAGCGAAAGTCTTTGAAGTACTGGAGCCGGATATGGATATCGTTAAATCGGTGCTCACCAATGTAGGTGCCGGGGCAGTCGGTGAACGGGAGGGATGGAGTGGCCGCAGCGGAGGTTCGAACAAGGGCTTGATCACCGTCAATTTTATCGAGTATGAATTCCGCAATGGTAAGGATACTTACAAGAATCTTAAAGAACTTACAGACGCGCTGGTCGGACAGTATCCTGGAGTGGATGTTTCCGTTGAGAAACAACAGGAAGGTCCCCCTGTGGGTAAACCGATCAACCTTGAGATTCACGGAAGGGATTTCAATACCCTGCTCTATCTTTCTGATACCATCCGTTCGGTAATCAATAAAGAGAACATTCCCGGTATCGAAGGCCTCAAGATAGACCTGGATGTGGGTAAACCGGAAATTTTAGTGGAAATTGACAGGGAAAAGGCGCGGCGTTATGGCCTTTCCACCGGACAGATCGGAAGCGCGATCCGTACGGCTCTTTTTGGAAAAGAGATATCCGATTTCAAGGATGGGGAAGAAGAATATAAGATCAGGATGAAACTGGATGATCGCTACCGTTATAACCTGAATGACCTCTTAAACCAGCGTATCACCTTCCGGAGCCAGTCATCTGGAAAAATCGTACAGGTGCCGATCTCCGCGGTCGTTAATTTTGAATACAGCACTACCAATGGTGCCATTACCCGCATTGATCGCGACAGGGTGATTACCATATATTCCAATGTATTGCTGGGATATAATGCGACCGAGATTAACAACGAGCTGAAGGAGATCATGGCTGACTTTAAATTGCCTCCGGGTTATAGTTATGCTTTTACAGGGGAACAGGAAGAACAGGCCGAATCGATGGCTTTTCTGACCACCGCCCTGCTTATTGCGGTAGCATTGATCGCCATTATCCTTGTTTCACAGTTCAACTCCTTTGTAAAACCTGCCATGATCCTGTTTACAGTATTGCTGAGCACCATTGGCGTCTTTGGCGGTCTGGCCACTTTCAGGATGGATTTTGTGGTAATCATGACGGGAATTGGAATTGTATCCCTTGCCGGTGTGGTTGTTAACAACGGGATCGTACTGATCGATTATATCGGCTTGCTGAAACAGCGGAAGAGAAAGCAATTGGGATTACCGGATGGAGCCCAGCTGCCACCGAAGATTGCCAAACAGTGTATTGTCGATGGAGGTAAAACCCGTTTACGGCCGGTGTTGCTGACTGCCATTACCACCATCCTGGGACTGATACCTCTTGCAGTCGGATTGAATATCGATATCCTATCGTTCCTAAACACCTTTGATCCCAGGATTTATTTCGGGGGGGACAACGTGGCCTTTTGGGGTCCGATGAGCTGGACAGTGATCTTCGGGCTCAGTTTCGCTACCTTCCTGACCCTGGTGATCGTACCTTCCATGTATCATGTACTGGTTCAGGCCCGCTGGACCATGGGCAGATGGAATAAAAAGAGGAAAATCATGCGGATGAGAAGAGGTAAATAATTGAAAAAAGGCTGCTTCCATTCATCTTTGAAGATGTATTTGAAGCAGCCTTTTTATACCTGAAAGTGGCTTTGCCTATTGTTGTTTAACTTCCCGGCGTTTGTATGTTTCATAATCTTCACGCAGGATGGACATCATCACTTCGTTGAGGTATTTCCCATCCTTGTATATAGATTGCCGCATCAGGCCTTCTTTCTGACCTCCATACCGCTCATAGAGTTTAATGAGCATCTTGTGCTCTTCGATGAGTTTGCCATAGATCCTGTTAAGGTTCAGATTATAATAACCAAACTCAAGGGTGAGCAGGATGGCGACAATGATGTCTGACGCCTTTCTTGAAGCGGGATTGAACAGGAAAGCAAGTTCCGCCGAACGGTTGATATGGTTTACGTGCAAAAGAAACATCATAGCGATCAATTCTCCGGTCTCTTTTACTTCAACACCCAGCGACACATTAGGATGATCCGTCAAAAGGATCTTTTCAAACCATGCACCTTCCTTTTCAGGATTTATAAAATAGGGATGGCCCGCATATAACCTCCTTATATCCGGTTCATTTCTCCATTTCCAGGTGATGGCTGCATCTTCCTTACGAAGGGCTCTTAATCTGACGGTTCTCGACATCGTGGATTGGTATTTAAGATATCAGGCAGACAAAGTTATGATTTTTCCTTTCCGG
>JARRQC010000341.1:0-2533 GCA_037382165.1 bacterium
CTCTGGAAGTAGTATCAAATTCCGGAGGAAATACAGCCAATAAAAGCAACCTGTTCTATGTAGCCGGCTTTGAGTTAAAGAGATCAGATGGGACCATTCGTAAATACGATGCCACAAAATACAGTGCATCCTCAAAAGGGATTACCGTTGGTTCAGGTATGGGGGACATTGAACAGGTCAGGACGATTGATGATGGATCATGGACTTCGTATGATGGTATTGACCTGACAGATGTCGATACGATTGGAATTAACCTGAATATCCCGATTGATGGGGGTATTGTTGAGGTAAGGATAGGTTCACCTGAGGGAAACCTGCTGACCACATTAAACGCCACAGTAGCAGCCGGGGCCAGGGCAGGAGGGGTTTACGGTTCCGGAAGTCTGATGAAAGTGAAGGTCAATAAACTGGGCCTGACGGAACCTCAAACACTCTATCTGGTGTATAAGGCATCTCCCGATGCGCCAATTGGTGAAGAAACCATTGAAATGGCCGCATCGGCCGATGTTGCTGTCATTTTTGTGGGAACAGATGAGAAAACCGCCACGGAGGAAGCTGACAGGCTCACGCTTGTGTTGCCCGGTAACCAGGTAGAGCTGATAAAAGCTGTGGCGGCAGTTAATCCGAATACAATTGTAATCATGCAGACCCTCGGATGTGTTGAGGTTGAAGAGTTTAAAAACCTGGAAAATATCCCCGGGATTATCTGGACAGGATATAACGGTCAGGCCCAGGGGGATGCCATAGCCAGCCTGCTTTTTGGCGAAATGAGCCCCGGGGGAAAGCTGAATGCCACCTGGTATAAATCCATTGATGATCTGCCTGAGATCACAGACTATTCACTCCGAGGAAGTGACCACAAGAATGGCCGTACTTACTGGTATTTTAATAAGGATGTATCTTATGAATTTGGATATGGATTGTCGTATACCTCCTTTGAGTATGACAATTTTAGAATAAGCAAGAACAACATCACCCCGCAGGATAAGATTACAGTACTGGTGGATATCAAGAATACCGGCGATTTCGACGGAGACGAAGTCGTACAGGTCTATATGCGTACACCGGAGAGTCCCGCTTCCTTACAAAGACCTATTAAGCGATTGAAAGGTTTTAAAAGGGTGACCATTGCCAGGGGCCAGACAAAAACAGTTCCTGTTGAGATTAATTGTGCCGATCTCTGGTTCTGGGATCAGGAAAAAGATAAAATCACTTTCGATCAGGGGAAATATGTATTTGAAGTGGGGTCCTCTTCAAAGGATATCAGGGGACAGGTGACAGCTACCATGAACGCTGACTTTATCCCGGTATTGAAAACGGTGGTTGCCGATTGCGGGACAGTGGTGTTAAGAATTGGATCCACGGTGCAAACCAATGTGACCGCTGCAATGACAGATGACAGTTTTTATGATATCTCCAGGGCAAAAGTTGTTTATTCCAGCAATAATCCCCAGGTGGCCAGTGTCGATGAGCGTGGACTGGTTACGGCAAAAGGAGTGGGTGTTGCAACCATCACAGCCCATGTTTCCATTGGTGAAAACAGGGTGTCGGATAGCTATCCCGTTAAAATAATGCCGGAACTCAGCCCAGAAGCAATCACTGTGAATAACAAGCCTGTTCCCGGATTTGACCCGCTGGTAAACGGGTATAGCTATATTCTGAAGAGAGCCTCGGATGAAGCTCCCGAAGTAAGGGCCATTCCTGCTGATCCTGCTGTTTCAGTGAAAATTGACCAGGCTGAGAACGTTCCGGGTACAGCCATTATAACTTTGATGGATAACATTACGGTTGATAAGAAAGAATATGTGATCAATTTTGGAACGAAATCGGTCAGTGATGAGTTTAACAGCAATACCCTGGGCAATCAATGGAGCTGGATCAGAGAGAACCAAAATAAGTGGAGCCTGACAGAGACTCCCGGCTGGTTGAGCATAACCGGAGAAATAGGGGATGTTTCAGGAGCCTCCAATACGGCAGAGAATATTTTACTTCAAAGTGCAAATACGGACTGGACCATCCTGTCCGGAATAACCTTTTCAAGAAAGCCCTCCATTCCTAACGAACAGGGAGGGATCATTGTCCTGCAGGATGAAGATAATTATGTGAAACTGGTCCACAGGAACAACCCATTTTCCTTCAGAACACCAAGAGGCATCCTGGATATGATCGTCGAAAATAACGGATACTCCTATTCGATAGTAAATATGAGAAGTGCCGATGTCATCACGAATAACGATCTTTCGTTGATCCTGAAACTGGAGAGAAAAGGGATGACCATCAGCGGTTCTTACTCCACTGATGGAACTACTTTCAACACTATAGGAACCATCAAGATCCTTCTGGACAATGCAAAAGCAGGTCTGTTTGTCTGCAGGGGACTGGAAGAAGACAGTCCTCCGTCTTTCGGAATGCCGGGCATGGAGAGGCCTCAGGCGGAGCCAGGTGAATTTAAAGTATCATATGATTATTTCAAGATCAGTAATAGCGGACTGTAAAAAACGGTTATGAACTTTTCTCTTTATCACCGGTCGTT
>JARRQC010000342.1:0-2530 GCA_037382165.1 bacterium
TCTGGGTGAGCGTGTCCTCCCTGATCTCAAGCCAAAGCTTAACGGTCTGACCCAGGTACTCCGTGGCACTGTGGTATTCTACAATTTCCCTGTAATCGTTGCCTTCCAGTGTAAATTTACCTCCACCGAAATTATCCGTGATCAGCGAATCCTCTATAAATACTCCCACCAGTGCCCAACGGTCCCCGGTCCACATTTTGATTTCGCTACCCTGTGAAACACCTGGAAACAGGGTTTTGACATTTTCACCGTTTATTTCATATTCATGAACCAGCTTCCATGCTCCTTCAAGGGGGGAGATTTTTTCCCGGGTACAGCTTTCAACCATTACATTGAAGATAAAAAAGGTTAAAATCAATAGCAGAAGGTGAGTTTTTTTCATGTTTATGGATTTTAGTAGGTTCTTTCAGTTTGTAAATTAAAACAATTGCATGAAAAAACCTTTTAATTTTACTTTACGGATCCTTGCTAACAGGGAGCCGATGGTGCAGTAACCCTTTTTTATGAAAAAAACAGCTCTGCTCGCTCTGCTCTTTCTGACATGTGTACTGAATTCTTTCGGACAGGTGATCAGGGGTGTGGTTCTGGATTCTGGGAGCGGGCTTCCCATTGACTTTGCATCCGTATTTTTCAGCGGGACCTTCGTTGGTACGACCACTGATTCAGAGGGCCATTTTGAACTGGACATCGGGGAATATAAATCCAGGCCAGTGACCATCAGTGCGGTAGGTTATTATTCCCGCATGCTTAGTGAATTTGATCCGGATGAAAGCTTAAATGTTGAGCTTAAAGAAAGAGTTTATGAACTGGAAGAAGCGGAGGTCACCACAAGTTCCCTTGTCAGGAAAAGGAAAGCCTGCATGCGTATTTTTAAGCAGGAATTTATTGGTCTCAGCAGCAATGCACGGAGGTGCTATATTTTAAATGAACAGGACATCCACTTTAACTACGATTCGGACAAGGATACCCTGCGGGCTTATGCTTCAAGGCCTATAAAGATCCAGAACCTGTCTCTTGGCTATGACATTACTTACCACCTGGACCGCTTTGAGTATGTCCGAAAAACGCAAAAAGTTACCTATACCGGGAACATTGTTTTTGACCGTGACCTGCTGGCCGAAGGTGATAATTCATCTAATTATGAACGCAGGAGAGCTTATGCCTACAGCGGATCCACCAAGCATTTTTTCATGGTTCTCTGGAGCAACACGCTTGAAGGATCAGGATTTCACATAAGCGATTATAAGACAGAAAAGTCCCTGTATTATGAGGATCTGGTTTACCAGGACTATGAAGGGCGCAAGTACCTGGCCTATAAGGAGGATCTCCAGATCAACTACTATGACAATATCAGTTATATTTCCTTTGTCGAGTATCAGATGTATTTCGGAGCGGACGGTTATTTTGATCCGATTCCCATCGTCTGGACCGGCATCATGTCCAAAGAGAGAATTGCGGATTCTCTTCCCTATGAATACTCTTTCACCTCAAAGGAATTTATAGGGCATTGATAAATGCAATGGTACCAGTCGCTGTCAATGGTTTAAGTTCTATTGCAAAATAACTAACTTGCATGTAATAATTTAAATAATGAGCTATTATGAAACTAAAGAAACCTTCCTTGATCAGCATATGTATTCTTTCATTTGTCTTTTCCCAGGCTGCTGCGGAGGAAGCCAAGAACTGGCCACGTAAAATTGAGAAAGGCGGAGCCACGGTCATCATATATCAACCCCAGGTGGAATCATTGACAGCTAATACCCTGGAATCGAGAGCAGCAGTCTCCGTGACCAGCGAGGAGTATACTTCGCCGGTATTCGGGGCCATGTGGTTCGACTGCCAGATCGAAACGGACCGGGATGACCGTACGGTAGAATTGCTCAATATAAAGGTGAGTGCAGCCAAGTTCCCGGATATAGATGAAGAAGACGTACTAAAGCTAAGCCAGTTTCTGGAATCGGAGATCCCTAACTGGGAGCTGGAGCTTTCTCTGGATCAGTTGCTTGCCGATTTGGAAATGGAAGAGGTTAATGCAGAACTGGCGGAAAATCTGAACAATGCTCCGCCAGAGATTATTTTTGCGACCACCCCGACCAAGTTGATTATGGTGGATGGGGATCCCCGTTTTGAACAAATTGAGAAAAGCAATTATGAGCGGGTGATTAACACCCCTTATTTATTGCCAGGGATACAAAGCAGGATCTTTACTACATCAATGGTTCCGGGAAATGGTATGTTTCCGATAATTTCGACACCTGGGAGCCTGCGACGAAAGTTCCAAATAAGCTGGAGAATATTGCCAAGGAAGCCCTTAAGGATGAGGAAGCTGAAGAAGCTTCTGGAGAAGAGGGGGCGGTGGTGAAGGATGAGGATGTGATGCCTGAACTTATTTTGAGAACAACACCGGCCGAACTCCTGCAATCGGATGGTGAGCCGGAATATGAGTCCGTTGAAGGCACTTCCATCCTGTTCATGTCCAATACGGCAGATAACATCCTTATGAACATAGAGACCCAGGAATATTTCATTC
>JARRQC010000343.1:0-2521 GCA_037382165.1 bacterium
GGCGGCGGCGATACCGCCTGCGAAGAAGGGCTTTATCTGGCCAAATTGGCTGCCAAGGTTTACCTGGTTCATCGCCGCGATGCGTTGCGTGCCAGCATGATCCTGCAAAAGCGCGTCGAGGCGGAGTGTAAGATGGAGGTTCTATGGAACACCGTTGTCGCTGAAATCAAGGCGGACACCGACGGGGTGAATGCCGTCACTTTGCAGGACACCCAGACCGGCGATAAGCACGACCTTCCCATTGACGGTGTCTTCATATTCATCGGCTTTGATCCCAATAATCAATTGGTGCCGGCCGGTATTCGCATGTCTCCGGAAGGTTTCGTGATCACCAATGATCAATGCGCCACCAACATCGACGGCATTTATGTGGTGGGTGATCTGCGGGAAAGGTATGCGCGCCAGATTGTGTTGGCGGCAGCCGACGGCTGCATGGCGGCTCTGTCAGCTGCCCATTATGTGGAGACCTGCAAGGCCAAGATGGAAGACCTCACCTGCGCTTTGCCGGAGTGAGATAAAGCATTGTGAAACGATGAAGCGTACTCCTGTACGCGTACAAAAAAAGGTTTTGTTAAGGTTTCATCATATCTTTATGATGCGATCATGACAATAGTGTAATGATG
This sequence comes from bacterium, assembly GCA_037382165.1. Lineage (GTDB taxonomy): Bacteria > Bacteroidota > Bacteroidia > Bacteroidales > F082 > JAADID01. Next base: position 624 of record JARRQC010000343.1, read on the forward strand.
CAATCCAGGAACAGAAACAGAGATCACCTGAATCTACTTTGCGATATCGGAGACCTGGCCAATCTCATCATCGGCAGTACCGATATCCAGGGATTCCTTCAGCAAACCGTTGAGATGGTTGCGCATCACCTCAATGCCAATGTTGGCTCCATCTATCTTTACGACGACATTACTCGGGATTTGGTGCTCCAGGCCACTGTTGGTTTGAATCCATCAGCGGTGGGCCGGGTAAGAATGAAATCCGGTGAGGGCCTTGTGGGAAAAATCTTTGAATCATTGATACCCATTTGCGAAGCGCGTGCCAGTGGCCATCCCAATTTCAAATACTTTGAAGAGGCTGATGAAGATCCTTTTGAATCGTTTCTAGCGGTTCCGATTCACAGGGGAAATGAAAAAATCGGCGTTCTGGTGGTACAGCATGAACATCCCGATTATTTTGATGAGATCGATGTGATGGCCATGCGAGCCATTGCTTCTCAGTTGACCGGGGCCATCGAAAACGCCCGCTTGATGATCGATCAAAACCACAAGGCGGTTCCTATTCGGGGAGACGACCTGTTGGAAAGACTCCGTTTTATTAAAGGTAAAACAGCATCAGGCGGATTTGCCTATGCCCCGGTTACGGTGTTGAAAGCCGAGGGTGAATCCTTGCTGTCCCGTCGACCCGATTCAGAATTTGTGTCTGCCCCCCAGGATTTTCTAAAGGCAGTGGAAGCGACCAAACAACAGCTTACGGATTTACAGGACCGCCTGGCTCAGCGTTTGCCGGAAAGTGCATCCATGATTTTTGAAGCCCACTTTATGATTCTCAAAGATGCCCGTTTTGTGGATGCGATGCTGGATAAAATAGAACAAGGGATATCTGTGCCCGAGGCGGTTCGAGATGTTGCCGGACATTATATGGCTCTTTTTACTTCAGCTCCCAGTGCCTATCTGAAGGAGAAAGCTCAGGACATTGAAGATCTGGCCCGGCGCCTTCTCAACAACCTTTGCAAAAACAAATCACAAGACACGGATCATACCGAAGGTCGGATTGTTATCGCCCGGCAACTCCTTCCATCCAATTTGCTCAAATTAGCATCTGAAGATGTTAAGGGAATTATTTTGGTGAGCGGCGGGGTGACGTCCCACGTAGCCATCATTGCCCGGTCTTTGAAGATTCCCATGGTGATTGCCGAGCGCAGCGATTTGCTCAAGATTCCGGATGGTACGCCCATACTCCTGGATGCGGATATCGGCAGCATTCACACCAGACCTTCTGAAACCATTATCCGGCGCTTTGAAATCCGCAACCAGACACAAAAAGATGAAAAGAAAGCCGTCCGCCCCATACTTCCCCAAACAAAAACCCGCGACGGTGAATCGGTTAAACTGCTGGCCAATATTAATTTGCTTAGTGAAATAAAACTGGCCAAGGACCTCAACGTCGAGGGAATCGGATTATACCGAACCGAATTCCCCTTTTTAGTGCGATCCAATCTTCCCTCCGAAGAGGAGCAGTATTCGGTTTACAAACGACTGTGCGATGAAATGGGCGACCGGGAAGTCACCATCCGAACGCTGGATATCGGCGGCGAAAAATTACTGCCGTATATAGAAGGTATAAAGGAGGCCAATCCCGAACTGGGTCTCAGGTCGATCCGCTTTTCACTGCACCACAGGGAAGTATTTCTCCAACAGTTAAGAGCGATCTTAAGGGCTGGTTCCGGTTCCGTGAAATTAAAAATTGTATTTCCCATGATTTCTGCCATTGATGAGTTTCGCCATGCCCGTCACGCAGTAGAAGAAGCCATGGTTGATCTGGCGAGGCAGAAACTTCCCTTTCATCCAGCACCCGCCCTTGGCGCAATGATCGAATTGCCGGCAGTATTGGACATCATCCATGAATTGGCCAAAGA
>JARRQC010000344.1:0-1328 GCA_037382165.1 bacterium
TACAGGAGGTTGAGTTGCCGGGTCCTTACCGGGAACTGGCCAACGAATCATTTTATCTGGATCATCGCGGTAACCTTTTTCTGGGCAAGGAAAATGGGCTTTCAATCATCGAGGGGAAACATATCTCACATATCTTGATGAAGGGTCCCGTATATGTAACAGGAACACACTCGGACACATTGTATTACACATCCGCCGGTGATGTGGGATTACTGGTGATCAGGGAACAGGATGAAGTCCTTCAACTGTCCCGCAAACACTGGATCCCGGCCTCACAGAGAGACTTCATCCCTTCCGGCATTCTGCTCTATCAAAATCAACTTTTTATAAATACCAACCGGGGCATATATTCATTTAAAGACGGCACATTCAGACTTCAACCGTTTGGAGCGGGACAATCTGTTTTGAAACCGATCAAAGATCAGCTATTTCTGATGTTGGAAAATGACTCAATCCTGGCCTGGAACGGTAACGAGTTCAATGAAATATCCGAATACGGTCAGCAGATATTGAATGAAATGCCTGCGCAGCATGTTCCATTGGGGACTTTTGTCAGATCGTCTTTTATCGATTACCTGCAACATGGATTGATGCTGATAAAAGAAGAAAGAAACGGGCTCTCAATCCTCGATGAAAGGGGCATGTTGATTAATCGATTGGGTGGTAAGGGAGGATTGCCTGACAGAGAAATCAGTCAAGTCACTGTTCGGGATGGCCGGGAGATCTGGATTCTTGCACCTCATACTTTGCACCGAATTACCTACCCATCCCCATTAAAAACAGTCGGTATCGAAACATTTGAAACTGGCAGGATACTTAATTCCATCCTGATAGGTGACACCCTGTTTGCAGGGACCAGTCATGGTCTTTTTCAGCTGCACAAAGAAGATGATTTGGTTGACAAAATTGCGGTAAGGAACCTGATACCGGAAAGCAACGGCTCCATCCATCTCCTTTCTGAATCAGAGGATCACCTTTTTGCGGCGGGAATCACCCATCTCTATTCCATTGATGGAGGGGACGCCCGTATGATAGGAGAAGGCTTTTTTACGGGTATCGCAGCTTTAGGGAAAAATAAATTAGTAGCCAGCAACCGGAAAGGAATCGTCACATACAGGAAAGATAGTAGCGGATGGAATGCTACTATGCTGGATGCCACCCTCCCTGCTTCCTACTCCTTCGTTTTCCACCGGGATCAGCTCTTTTTAATATGCAATAACGTAGTCTACAGTCTGAATGAAGCACAGAATATGCTGGTGCCTGCCTCTTCTCATTCAGAAGACCTGCTGCACCGACTGGTTTCGATAAGAGATAACCTCTACCTGATC
>JARRQC010000344.1:1366-3884 GCA_037382165.1 bacterium
GGGGCTACCTGGGCTTTGCAGCATGAGGGTAAATATCGCACAACAGTTACCCAAATTATCAATATGGATGTAGATCCGGAAGCGCATATTGCATACCCTGTTTTACAAACTGTGGGAGAGATCATCAATCTGGGCTTTCATGACAGCATCCTTTTTATTACTGGGAAGGACAAGGTTTCCCTGTTAAACCTGAAAATTTTAGAGCCCGCTCATGCAGAGATTCAACTCCAGATTGAAACGGCATCCCAAAAAATAGACAGTATTGTATTCTATCTGGCCGGGCTGGAATTTCAAAGCTCACCCGAGCCATTGTTTAGGTACAAACTTCACCCCGGACAGAACCATTGGACAGCATGGAGCACTGAAAGAAACTTAATTTTTAAGGGGCTGAAACACGGAAAATACAGGATAGAGGCACAAGCCATTGACCTTTACGGAAGAATGACAGATCCCGCAGAAATTACCTGGAGTGTTCCCCGTCCCTTGTATAAAAAATGGTATGCCTACCTGGTCTATGGAATCATCATTTTATTTGGACTCTTTCTGTTCCGAAAATGGCGCATGTTGAGCTACCAAAGGGCAGAATCAAGAATATCAGAACGGATGCAGATCAAAATCGATCAGATGGCCATGGAGAAAGCAAGAGCCGATAAACTGGCCTCTGAATTCCTTCCGGATAAAACAGTGGCACAATTGAAAAGAGAGGGAAAGGCCAAATGGGACAAATATGAGAGGGCGACTGTTTTATTCTCTGACATACAGGGGTTTACTCGTATTGCAGAAGAAATGAATCCAGAATCATTGATCGATGAACTGGATCAATTCTTTTTCCATTTCGATTCAGTTGTAGAGAAGTACAACATTGAAAAAATAAAAACAATCGGTGATGCTTATATGGCTGCAGGAGGAATTCCTGAGAAAAACAGCACCAACCCGGTGGAAGTAGTACTCGCTGCACTTGAAATGCAATCTTACATGGCTCAGTTGAAAGCATCGCGGGCCAATATATGGGATCTTCGAATCGGGATACATACCGGACCGGTGATAGCCGGTGTGGTGGGACATAAAAAGGTCTCGTATGATATATGGGGCGACACGGTCAATACTGCTTCCCGGATGGAATCTTCCGGAATGCCGGGGAAAGTGAACATTTCGGGGATTACCTACGGAATGGTAAAGGACTACTTTATCTGTGAATACCGGGGCAAACTCCCGGTAAAATACAAGGGGAACATTGATATGTATTTTGTGAAAGGATTGAGACCTGAGCTTTCTGTCGACCTGAAGGAGATCCCCAATAAAAGGTTCTTTATCAAATTGCAAATTCTGCGGTTGGGAGATATTGAAGAAAAGGTTTTTGAAGGGATCCTCCAACAGCTTCCTGAAACGATCCATTTTCACACCCTGGAACATGCCCGGAAAGTATATAATCAGTCCTTCATGTTAAGCAGGGCGGAAGAGATAGAACAGGAAGAACGCTTAATTGTAAGGAGTGCTGCCTTAATGCTGTTTACCGGAATTACTCAATCATATAACAATTTTGAAAACCGTTCCATGGTGCTCGCCAGGGAGCTCCTGCCTCATTATAAATATTCCGAATCTCAAATAGACCAAATCTGCAACCTGATCCTTTCCACCAAAATGCCCTTTCAGCCCAACAACAACCTGGAAAAAATCATCATCGATGCCAGAATGGAGTTTCTGGGACGATCCGATTACACTGAATTGATCAAACAGTTATACCAGGAACTCAGGGAGGCAGGGGTTAAGTTAACCGGACAACAATTCAAGAACCAGCAGCTTGAACTTCTTCATGATTTTGAATTTTATACGACTGCTGCACGTAGATTGAGGGAGGTAACCGGACCACAACAGATGACCAGAATGGAGCAGGAAAGGTGGATTTAAAACATCCTTCTATAACATCATATCAATATTGGCCCTGAATGGGGGAATGCTTACTTTTGAGTCTATTGTTCAACAATAAACCGGATTGACAATGAATCTTGACTGGGAAAAGCTTGGCTTCAATATCATGAAGACCGACTATAATGTAAGAGCGGTATGCAGGGACGGCAAATGGAGTGACCTGGAAGTTCACTCAGAGGATACGATTTCAATACATATTGGTGCAACTTGTCTTCATTATGGTCAGGAGTCATTTGAAGGATTAAAAGCATTTAACGGGAAGGATGGCCGCATCAGACTGTTCCGGCATATTGAGAACGCCAGGCGAATGGGTATCTCTGCCAAGGGAATCCTGCTCGAAGAGGTGCCTGAATCCCTCTTTATGGAAGCGGTGGAGAAGGTAGTTACTCTGAATAAACATTACGTTCCCCCATATGGCACGGGGGCTTCACTCTATATCCGTCCTTTGCTCATAGGAACCGGTCCAGAGGTGGGTGTTCGTCCGGCCAAAGAGTATACCTTTCTTGTTTTTGTGATGCCAGTAGGTCCTTATTTTAAAGAAGGTTTTAAACCGGTAGATATCATGGTTTGCAGGGATCATGACCGTGCA
>JARRQC010000345.1:0-2517 GCA_037382165.1 bacterium
TCAGCTTTATTGCGTTCGATTTTGAAACCATTAGACAATCCAAGCAGCTCTATCCTGATGTCCCCTGTTATTACCTCTCCATGTTTCAGCGCGATTTTATCAAACATTTCGATGCAGTTGTGGAAGCGGGACTCGATGGTGTGGACCTGCGGTATAATATGATCGATCGTGACCTGGTCGAACGCTGTCACAAAAACGGACTGGATGTCTGGTGCTGGACAGTTAATGATATTGAAAATGCACAAAAAATGAAACAAATAGGTGTAAGTGCTGTCACTACCGACCGGCCGGCCTGGCTAAAAAACAATTTAAAGGCCAAAAATTAAACCAAAGCTCCTCAAGATTTGTTTATTTTGTCATTCATTTAAAATCATACCTGATATGAAGAATATATTTTTCCTGTTATTGGCTTTTATAACCCTTGCATGCACTGCTTCAGATAACCCCGGGGCAAGATCCGGGAACCCCAATAAAATCATTTTGCTGATCGGGGATGGAATGGGACTATCGGCGGTATCCTCAGCTTTTTATTATGGTGACCAACCCTCCGTTTTTAGTCGCTTCCAGGAGATCGGATTGCAGCAAACCTCATCAGCAACTCATAAGGTGACCGATTCTGCTGCAAGCGGCACAGCCATGGCTACGGGGACTTCTACCTACAATGGTGCCATCGGCGTTGATACTTCCCGTACCCCGGTTCAAAATATAGCTGAATTTCTGTCTTCCATGGGTTGGAGCACCGGAGTAGTGGCAACATCCACCATATCCCATGCCACACCAGCCTCATTTTACGCCCATGTGGAACAACGCGCCATGGAGGATCTCATCGCCAGCCAGCTGCTGGATTCGGAAATTGATTTTTTTGCCGGTGGAGGGCGTGATAAATTTAACAAGCGCAGGGACAGTCTTGACCTCCTTCCCCTGGCAGTTGAAAAAGGATTTATTATCGATACCAGCGATCTGTCTTCCCCGGGTACTTTGAAGGCTGATAAGAAATATGGCTTTCTGCCAGAAGCCGGGGCCATGCCTCCGAGAGCACAGGGTCGTGGTGATTTCCTGCCCGATGCCACTTTGCTGGCTATCAGTCACCTTTCTCTAAACCAGGAGGGCTTTTTCCTCATGGTGGAAGGTTCGCAGATCGACTGGGCCGGGCATGCCAACGATGCCACCTACCTGATAGACGAAATGCTCGATTTCGAAAAAGTCATTTCAGCTGCCCTGGATTTTGCCGAAAAGGATGGGAATACCCTGGTAGTGGTCACTGCCGATCATGAAACCGGTGGTTTTGCGCTGGGGCCGGATATGCCAGAACCCGGACAATCCGGGTACCCGGACTATTCCATAATTGAACCCGTATTTGCCTCACCGCAGCATACAGCCACCCTGATCCCTGTATTTGCTTTCGGACCTGGTGCTGAACTCTTTAAGGGTATCTATAAGAATACAGAGATTAATCACAAAATGATTTCCCTGGTAAAAGGGAAATAGCTTTAATATGCAGATCATGGTATGACCTCCTCTACCGCTTCATAATGCCGTAAAGGAGTACTCTGATCAGGTCTTTCATAAGTTCCTCCCGGTCCGTTTTATGGGCTTCGTCCAGAAGCAATGGAAGTTCCAGACCTTTCATCATTGTGGATATGGCTATGGCTCCTATTTTGGAGCTGCTCAGCTGAAAGAACCCCTGTTTCATGCCATCCTCCAGGATCTCCCCGACCAGCTCTTGTTCTTCAATCTCAAAATTCCGCCTGATCTCCAGGATAAAATCCATATGCGACAGGGCATCCTCATTTAAAGCCGCATAGAAATTTTCGAGAGTGCGGACATGGTGCAGGCGGAAAAGAATATAAGCCTTAAGTCGATCAGGAGGTGAATTGCTTATGCCGATGATCTGGCTAAGCTTATCCCTTAACATTCTGGCTTCAAACTCAACGACAGCCCGGAAAATCTCCTCTTTACTTTTGAAATAATAATAGATGGAACTCTTCCCCATCCGGGAGGTACTGGCTATCTCCTCCATCGTGGTTTTTTTAAACCCCTTCCTGGTAAATATCTTGCGGGCAATTCGCACGATATGTATTCGGACCTCCTCCTTGACAACAACCATTTGTCCTTAAGTTGATTCGCCCTCCAAATTTAAAGTTCCTCCTCCAGTTCCACAAGTTTGAAGTCAAGTTGCCTCCTTGAAAGGTTTGCATTTATAACCTCTATTTTGACTTCATCACCTATCTCAAATCTTCTTCCTGAATGACGGCCAACTATCATATACTCTTCCTCGTCAAATTCGTAAAAATCATCCGTGATGCTCTTGATGGAGACCATTCCTTCGCATTTATTCTCCAGGATCTCAATATATAGTCCCCAATCTGTAAGACCCGAAACCACTCCATCGAATGTCTGGCCAACCTTATCCTGCATAAATTCCACCTGCTTATACTTGACCGAAGCCCTTTCGGCTTCCACTGCCCGTCGCTCCATCTCAGAACAATGCTGGCTGCGCTTCTCATAAGTTTCTGC
>JARRQC010000346.1:0-2977 GCA_037382165.1 bacterium
CGATAAAATTGATGGTGGCATCTATTTTATTACTGACGGTGCACCGGAGAATTTTTTCAAGTTCTTCGATCCGATGGTGAAGGGCGCCGGTTACAAACTGTTTCCCGGGAATCTCTGGCTGCCGCGCTGGCTGGCTTTCGGAGTGGCCAGCCTTTCAGAATTCGGCGCGATGCTTTTACGTCCCGTGAAAAGATACAATCCCAAACTCAGTCGTTTTGCGGTCACTTACATTTCCACCGATTTCATTTTCTCTGCAGAGAACGCAAGGAAGGATTTTGGGTTTACACCGAAATACAGTCATGAGCAAGCCGTCAGAAGAACGACTGAATTTTACAGGAAAACCAACCCGAAAAACAACTGATGCAAACGCTTCTCAATGGTGACAAGGTGACTTTATGATGATGTTCTTCGATAGATCATTTACATGAGAGAAACTGATCTGACGGTATTCATCAGGATGTAACCTGATAATCCAGTAAGCTAAATGCTCTTGAATCATCCCGACAATATATTGCTGGAAGCCTGCGTGGAAACACTGGAGGAGGCTATAGCAGCTGAAAGACTGGGGGCTCATCGTCTGGAACTTTGCGCCCGCCTGGACCTGGACGGTATAACCCCACCGGTTGATCTTATTCGGCATGTCCGTGAGGCAGTTAAGATTCCCGTCAAGGTAATGATCCGTCCCCGGGCCGGAAATTTTATTTACACCTCCGGAGAATTGGAATTAATGAAAAGGGATATCATGATTTGTAAATCTCTAGGCATCCACGGTGTGGTTATCGGCCTGCTTGATGAAAACAACCAACTCGATCTGGAAAGTATTTACCTGCTGGCTGATCTGGCTGCACCGATGAATGTCACCCTCCATAAAGCCATTGACCTTTGCAATGATCCAGTCCGTGAAATCAGGTCCCTGAAGAAAATGAGAAAAGTGCATGCCGTCCTTACTTCCGGAAAAATGCCCACAGCACAGGAAGGACAGGGTCTTATTCGAAGTCTGATCCATGAAGCTGGCAAGGACCTTACCATCATTGCAGCGGGCAAGGTCACCTCGAAAAACCTGGGTGAATTACACACCCTGATCGAAGCAAAGGAATATCACGGAAGACATATCGTGGGATAAAGGCACATGGGGGCAAACACAGTTCATTTGTAATTTTCATTACATTTGTGCATATCCATTCGGTAAGTACTCATATCGCTTGTCAACAAACCTAAACATAACTATACTACTGCTCGCTGCAGGCAATTCGTCCCGACTGATGAAAGATAAGCTGGCGCTTGAATTCCGGGGAATGACGCTGCTTGAGAGAAGTATAGCCTCCGCTGCAGATTCCCTTGCGAAAGAAATAATAGTAGTCACAGGACCGAAGAAAGAATTGAAGACCTCAGTGGAAGACAGGAAAGGGATCCGCCTTGTACACAACCCGGATTGGCAGCAGGGTATTGGCACTTCCATTAAAGCCGGCCTACGCGACCTGATGGATCATAAGGAGTTGCCTTCAGCGGTAATTATTGCTGTTTGTGATCAACCGTATATTAGCGCCGGACATTTCGATCGGCTGATCGGGCGATATCGTCGGACGGGCAAAAAGATCATCGCTTCGGCGTATGCCGGATCATATGGCACACCCGTCCTTTATGACCGGCAATTATTTGAAGAATTGCTGAGCATTCCGGATACTGAAGGCGCAAAAAGGCAGATCCTTGATCACACCTCCGCTGAGGAAATGGAATGGGTGCACTTTCCAGGAGGAGAGATCGATATTGACACACCGGAAGATCTTAATAAGATCAAACAGGGAACATGAGTTTTTAGTGTTCATTTTTAAGATTTCAAGAAAAACATGCCTGCTGGCATGGATGGATCAAAATACGAAGCATGAGTAAAAAAGAGAACAAAACCATTACAAAAGCGAGGGGTAGTTTCAGCCGCCGGGGTTTCCTGAAAGGTGCCGGGATCACGGCAGCCGGAACAGTGATAGCGACTTCGGGGGTGCTGAAACTGAAAGGGCAGGATGTACAATCCAACAAAACCCTCGGCCCCGATCCCGTGAACATCAGCATGATGGTAAACGGTAAGCTACGCAGGCTCAGTGTTGAGCCCAGAACTACCCTGGCAGAAGCTCTGCGTCAGGATCAGGATTTGACGGGAACAAAGGTAGGGTGTGACCGTGGCTCCTGCAGCGCCTGCACGGTTTGGATTGATGGCAATCCCAAACTTTCCTGCATGACACTCGCCATTGAAGCAGCCGGACATGAGGTCACCACTATTGAAGGACTGGCTTCGAACGGAAAAATGCATCCTGTTCAGGAAGCGTTTATCGCGCATGACGCTACCCAATGTGGATTCTGTACACCGGGCATGATCATGAGTGCCGCCCACCTGGTCAACAGCAATTCCAACCCGGATGAAGAGCAGGTCAGGGATGCAGTGCGGGGCAACCTCTGCCGCTGCGGTACCCATCCCAAGGTATTTGATGCCACCAAAAAGCAAGGTCAGGGTAATCTGTGAATTTATGGGAGGTGGTTTTGGTGCCAAGCATGGCCGGTGAATGACAAGCTGAAAGTTGTCGGAAAGAGAATTCCCCGTAATGATGCCATGGCAAAAGTCACCGGTTCGGCAAAATATACAGCCGATATTGACCTTCCCGGCATGCTCTACGGCAAGATGCTCGGCGCCCCTGTACCACATGCGGTTATCCGGTCCATCGATATTTCAAAGGCAGAAAATCATCCCGGTGTTTTTGCCGTTCACATCTTCGAGCACATGATCGAAGGGGCAAACCCAAAGTCCGAGAATGAGCGTAAGTATCCGGAGATCAAATATGCAGGTCAACCTATCCTCGGTGTTGCTGCAGTAAATTTGCAGGTAGCGGAAGAGGCCCTCAAACTTGTCGATATCCAGTTTGAAACCAAACGGTTTGTGATTGATATGGATGATGCACGTGATGAAAATGCCCCGCTGGTTTATACC
>JARRQC010000347.1:0-4551 GCA_037382165.1 bacterium
CAGGTCGCGGGTTCGAGTCCCGTGGGAGGCTCAGGGGGAATGATGAGTGATGAGTGGCGAGTGGCGATTTGGAAGGTTGAGGGTTAAAGGATGAAGATGGGGACAGGTGAGAAACTTTGGTCCTGTCTTTTCACATGCCACTGTTCATCTGTTGTTTTAACCTAAATCGGTTCTGCTCTCATACCGATGCAACGCGAGGCGAGATATCTCCCTGTACCATACGCCACATTCTACTCTGACAGCCAGGATATTTTTCGGTAATTTGCGATTATTATTGACATGGTCAAGAAATCAACCTCAATGGAGCAATTGACTTTGGACCCGGAACTCCGGACCGGAACTCCTCAAATCTCAAAACTCAGAACTCAGAACAAAAAAAGCCCGGCAAAACCGAGCTTTTCCGGGTGGAAGATGGGACTTGAACCCACGACCCCTGGAACCACAATCCAGTGCTCTAACCAACTGAGCTACATCCACCATTTTGGGCGGGCAAATATACAACAAAAATAAAATGCAGACAGCGAGGGACCACTATTTTTAACGGTTTACAGCCCCTTTCCCTGTCACCGGTTTTCGTACTTTTGACCGGCTATGGCATTCTGGCGGCAAAAGCATTACTCGGCATCCGGATCATTATCCAATCTGGCATGGATAAGGTTTACCCACAACAAGCTGGGTATGGCCTCGCTCATGGTTATCGGATTTTTCTTCGGGATTGCCATACTGGGATACCTGATTACACCAGACAGCACACCTTTCGCGAATACACAAATCCTTGAGGTGAGCACCCAAAAGCCCGGATTTAAAGTCCAGGTGCTGAAAGTCAGGAAGAACCAACCTGCTCATCAGAAAAATTTTATCTCGCGGATGTTATTTGGACAACCCTCGGATTTTATTGACATCCCGATTTCAGATTATTCCTTTTCCAAAGAAAATATAGAGATTACACTTTTTGACCCGGAAGGTACAGGGCTCGAAGCGCGTTACCGACTGATTGACGTCATTTATCCGGTTGAAACCGATGAATTGACAGGAAAGCTGATGCTGATGAGCAGTTCGTACAGGGAAAGCCCGGTGGTTTCAAATGAAGAGCTGAAGAAAATGGTTCTGAATGAGCATATTCAAACCAGGCGCTTTTGGCTGGGCACAGACCAGTTTGGCCGTGACCTGTTGAGCCGGCTTATCATCGGCACAAGGGTCAGCCTGTCGGTTGGTCTGATATCTGTTGCTATATCTCTGATCGTAGGTATCTTACTGGGTTCTGTGGCAGGATTCTTCCGGGGACGGACGGATGATATTATTGTCTGGTTCATCAATGTGGTCTGGTCCATCCCCACCCTATTGCTGGTCATTGCCATCACTTTTGCATTAGGAAGAGGTTTCTGGCAGATCTTCATCGCTGTCGGGCTGACCATGTGGGTGGAAGTGGCACGGGTTGTCCGGGGCCAGATTATGAGTTTGCGGGAGAAGGAATTTATCGAAGCAGGATTTGCTCTGGGTTTCTCCAACTTCAGGATCATCACACGCCACCTCCTGCCTAACATTCTAAGTCCGGTAATTGTTATTTCAGCTGCCAATTTTGCCGCTGCTATCCTTATCGAAGCCGGCCTCTCCTTCCTGGGCATTGGTGTTCAACCCCCTATGCCCAGCTGGGGAAGTATGATCAAGGAGTATTACAGTTTTATCATCCTCGATTCAGCCTACCTGGCTTTGGCACCGGGCATCGCCATCGTCATACTTGTACTTGCTTTCATGACACTGGGAAACACCTTGCGGGATGCGCTGGATGTAAAATTGGAAACTGCCTGAACAAATTAATAAATGTTCCCGAAATTTCGATTGGTACAGGCACCATGTCGATAGCTGCTGCAAGCTCCTTTATTGATATTAAAACGAAAAGAGAAATAAAAATCCATCCCGCTGAAGTTTGACAACCCCAGGAGGGAACCCAACCTGTCTGTTCCCAGGGTCAGTGAAAAAAACCTTACAGCAATGCCAATACGCGGGTCCCTGTAATTAGAGAAAGAAACGGGTACGCTCACCCCAAGCATCCGGTATTCATAACGGGGAATAAAGGCCAGTTGTGGTGAGGAGGCCTCCAGAGTGTACGGGCGTTAAACCGGAGTGGATGCATCCAGAGACCACCAAGATATACCCTGTGTTTAAAGTGATAATCAAACTGCAGACTTACCGCAGCGGGCAAACCCACTGTTATCTCATCACCCGCGAGACTGGCTTCCGGATCACCATAAAAACCGGTACTGTAGGTTTGCATATTTGCCCTGATACTCCTGAATTGTATCGTGTCAAAATCTATCCACTTCTTACTTACATTATCGAATCGATGGAGTTCGGCATTATTTGTAAACCTGATCGATCCGATATCCAGAAATGAAATACCGATCTTGAAAAGATAATCATTATAGGGCCGGGCGCATATCTTCTCATCCCGCTCATAAACAAGAGTTGATTTAAGCTTGGTATAGACAAGACCTATATCCATTCCGGCACCGTAGCCCTTAAAGAGAGGTGAAGTGTTAATTTCAAAATCTTCTCCATAATCCACGGGCAGGGAATAGGCTATGTCTGTATCAATATTCTTAAAATCGACCGATCGTTCGTTAAGGATAACATAATTGGCATTGCGCATATCAATATACCCACCCTGATATCCCGCCAGGGCCTTCAATGTGACGCCAAAGGTAAACCGGTTGCTGTACAGGTCATAAAAATTATAGGCATAACTCAGCCCTATTTCTGACCATGTCATACTGGTTACGCTATAATCGTAATCATCCCGTTCAATGCCATGATAAGGTTTATAAGAAAGCCCCTCATAGATGGTAACCGGCATGGAGTAGGGAATGTGATTCCCGGAATGGAAGGAACGGGTGCTGGTCGTCAACCCGAAAGCGTGACGATCAGCCTGTATCATAATGGACGGGCCGATAAGCTTTGCTGTAGTTGAAAAATACTTGTTCTTTCCATCCCTGTAATAATCGAATGAACGGTTACCACCATAATAAGGCCCATTGAATACATTGGTATCCAACATGATCGCCTTGAGAATGGTCCTGTTATTCGGGGCAAAAAAGATCATGTCATTTGCCAGAGCGATATTTCCCGTCAGGAGGTTGACATCCATATAGACCCGTGTTCCCGTTAGCAAAGCAGGATTGAGGGAAGCTGAAGATATTCCGCTGTAAATACTAAAGGCTACTCCCAGCATTTCCTGCCCCCTTGAATGGAAGGAAGAGCACAATGAATGCAAAAGCAAAATATAAGTAACTAGTAACCTGATCTTTCTCATCACTCCATCAATCGATCCAATCCTTAGTAAATCCAGAACCTCTTTCGGTTATACAAACCTACGGAGAAAAGGTTATAAAATATTCTTGAAAAATAGGGTTTCATTTTGCAATCCAGTATTACCCATCTTATAAACCTGAATTCAGGATGACTGATTCTGGCACAAAAAAACGAATTATACCCATATCGTTCAAGTTAAAAGGATTGAATTGAATGATCAAAACCCATTTTGGATGGTTTTATTGCTTTGAAAAGATGGAATTTGATTTTAGAACGTTTGCGATAAGCTATTGCTGAAAAGGATGAAAGGTTATTTCTTCCGGAACATCATCTTCTCCTTATCGGAATAACCAAATTCACTGTTTTCACAGGCATCGGGAATCTTGTTGCGGCATGATCCTTTGCCGAAGTTAAACCTTATGGCAGCATAGAAATCCAGTCCGGTAATATCTCCCAATCCAAGATAAGTCCCCAGTTTGTCTGTACCTATAGTGAGGAACCCAAAACGGGCAGCGAGTCCCAGCCTGAACTGGCTGTATTCATATAGGGACACGGGAATAAGCACCTCAATATTTTTCTTTTCATATCGCGGAACAATAGCGATCTGCGCAGGCCGTCTCAACGTATGCCTGTTCAGCCGGATGGGTTGAATCCAATAGGCGGCAATATAAAAAGCTTCTATTTTCGGAATGTGGTAATCAAACTGCAAGCTAACTGCCATCGGTGATCCGATACGGAAATTATCCTCCCTGTAACTGGCCGCAGGATCCCCA
The DNA here is from genome assembly GCA_037382165.1 of bacterium. GTDB lineage: Bacteria > Bacteroidota > Bacteroidia > Bacteroidales > F082 > JAADID01. The sequence goes on from JARRQC010000347.1 coordinate 4,083, forward strand.
TAAAAAACTTCACTCAGGTCATCCACGACCTGGTTGAAATTCGAGTAGCTGATGGTATCAAAATTCTGCCATATCCTGGATACGTCATCAAAGCTGTGGTATTGCGCGTTACGTTTATATCTTACACCACCGATATCCAAAAGGGAAAGACCCACCCTGTAATGGTATTCCTCAAAACGCTGATCGCAAAGCTGATCAAATGACTTGTTGTCAATATATCTTCTTTTGGTAAAGACCACACCGATATCCAAACCGGCACCAAATCCCTTGAAAAACGGATCATGATTTGGAAAATCATTGTTCTCGTAATCCACCGGCAGGGCATAACCAACCTGACCGTTCAGGTTCCTGAAGTTGAGGGTGCTGTCATCAACGATGATATAATCCAGGTTATTGACCTGTGCGGTCATCCCGGCGTATCCCCAACGTAGTTTTACAGAAGCCCCCACGGTGATCTGCTTGTCGAATT
>JARRQC010000348.1:0-811 GCA_037382165.1 bacterium
CATTGAAGAGGGTGCCACCAGGTCAAGTCAGATTGTAAAGGGGTTGCGCAGTTTCTCCAGGATGGATGAGGAGAAGTGGCAGTTGTATGATATACATGAAGGTATAGATTCCACACTGATTCTATTGCAAAGCAAGATCAAGAGCAGAAACAAAATCCGGACCGAATATGGGGACCTTGAACCCATCCAGTGCTATCCTTCCAAGCTGAATCAGGTCATACTGAATATCCTTAACAACAGTATTCAGGCCATTGAGGAAAATGGCGAGATATTGATCCAGACCATTGAAAGTGGAATAGGAATTAAGATCATCATCAAAGACAATGGAAAAGGGATGACCCCTGACATCAAGAAACAAATTTTTGATCCTTTTTTCACCACTAAAGATGTCGGGGAAGGTACCGGATTGGGCCTATCCATCAGCTATGGGATCATAGAGCAGCACAACGGGCATATTGATGTCATCTCCGAACCGGGTAAAGGCACAGAATTCATCATTTCATTGCCGCTGATTCAAACAACTTCTTCCTAGAAGCACTACTGCGGCACAAAAAGAACAAAGACTGCAAACAACAGGGACGATACGATCAGGCCGATCATGAAAATGGTATACGCGATCCTGAGCAGCCTGTATTTGTTGGCGATGACTTTGCCCAGGCTGTATTGATCCCTGATCATGCTGGAATAGAGATAATCCTGATCATCCATCATTTCCTTTACTGCCCATTCATATTCATCCATTTCCATGTTGTAGAAGTTCCCGAAAAACAGAAGATTAATTCTTTTGTTATGAATATCTTCCTTACTGAAC
>JARRQC010000348.1:875-3290 GCA_037382165.1 bacterium
CTGAAATCTTACCGATTCCGATGGACACAAGCACAGTCAGCACAATGGTGTTAATGGATATGAGAATATTGGCTTTGTTATCTGCAATGGAGCTCAGATTGATCTGATTTCTTGCGGTAAGGCGAAACATGGATTCGACTCCTCTTCCCGGCATTTTTATCTTATCCTTTTTAGGCATCCTCTTCTTCCTCTTTGCCTTGGACCGGGCTGCTTCGCTTTTCTTTTTCTTTTCATTCAGCAGTGAATGAAGTAATTGCAAATTTTTCGCCTTGCCCGGGGAGAGTTCTTCTTTTCCGTATGAAGTAAAATATTGGTGATTCTCAAACAGTTCAATGGTTTCTTTATAATAGGCTTTTTTGCTTAGTTTCTCATCAAATTCATGGTTCCATTCTTTCCTGAGCAGGTTTGTTCTTTGAATATAGAAGTCTTCTGAAAGGTAGGCCATATCCGCATCGCACAGCACCTTTGCAAGCAGATTGTCACCCGGATCCTGTGGCATCCTGGTAGCTTCGATGCATTCGACTACTTTTTCGATGAGGTCACTGGCAACTCCTTTACTGCCAAGAAATTTTCTGGCCAGGTCCTGACTCTCATCTTCATGATTTCTTGAACGAATAACAAAGCCACTATCGTGAAACCAGGCAGCCAGTTTAACGATTTTCAATTTTTCCTGACTCAGACCTGATTGTTGTCCGATGATCCCGGCCTGTTTGGCTACATATTCGGTATGCACGATGTCATGATAGGATAAACCTTCCCGGCTCTCCTCCTCAAACAGTGCCCTTATGTAGGCTTCGGCATCTTGTAGAATAAGATCTTCCATGATCTATAAAAATAAGCAATTTAAAGGAACATAAAACCACCGATCTATCCGGTGCGGGATACATTATTGAATAAAAATACTGGATGAAACTTTTATATCAAAGCTGCTAACTTTCAATAATTTCTTATTTTAATAGCAGCAAGCATCTTTGAAATATGAGCTATACGCCTCTTTCTTGCTGTTACACAGACCATTTTCAGGTGAAGATCAAACTGTCGTCCCTGGTTTCTTGGTATCAGCATCTTTCTTTGATCCGGACAAGCATACCGGTTCATTGGAGGGGAAGGGGTAGGTGTTAAAATTCAGACTATGATCCGCAAGAACAGCATCCTGAAAGTCCTGATTCAGGTAATTCTGATGTATGCGCCATGTGCCGTTTACGGCCAGACCGGACCTGATTATTCGGTTTTTCTCCTGGGCGGCTCAGGAAGTGCATACCTGCAGGACTCACTTTTACCCATGCTTGCAGGAAAGCTGGCGGAAGCAGGGAAGAATTCAGCGGTAATCTTCCTGGGCGACAATGTGCAACCCAGGGGACTTCCTGATTCAACCGATCACACCTGGGAGCCTGCGCATACCAGCCTGATGACCCAGCTGAGGATCCTTCAGAACTATCAAGGTGAAATCATATTCATTCCCGGACCCGACGACTGGGCGAGGGGTAGAAAAGACGGGCTGGAATATGTGAAGAATCAGAGAAAATACATCGAAGACTATCTGGATAAGAAAGATGTGTTCCTGCCCAAGAAAGGTAGGCCGGGTCCTGAGGAAATCCATCTGACCGAAGACATTGTGGTCATTGCCATAGATTCCTGGTGGTGGTTTCACGAAAATGAAAAGAGCTATGCAGACATTGAGGATGAAGCAGATTTTTTCGTTCAGATCGAAGATGCGATCAGCAGGAACCGAAACAGGAAAATCATTTTCGCGGCCAACCACCCACTTTACAGTTCCGGAAATTACGGAGGCCATTTTGCAGCTGTCGACAATCTTTTCCCGTTATTGCTCGTCAACAAGGCACTCTATATTCCGCTGCCCGGATTTCTCTATACCGGATTCCGAAAATTCCTGGGAGGCAAACAGGACCTGGCACACCCTCAGTATAAATTACTGAAGGAAGCATTGATGGAATCATTTGAGGGGCATTCAGACATTATCTACGCATCCGCACATGAACAGAACCTGCAATATGGTCACAGAGATTCCCTCTACCAGATCATCAGTGGTTCATCAGGGAGTACGGGATATGTCGCGCAAAACGACAAGATGGAGTTCGCCAGTGCAAAGAACGGGTTCGCTGAACTCGATTTTTATAAGAACGGGGATGTGTGGCTCGAATTCCTGACCATGGAGGAAGGGGAGGTGTTTCGAACCAAATTATTCAACAAGCCTGTTTACGAGAAGGACCGCATCGAACAGTTTTTAAGTGAAATAGACTATTCAGACAGCACTGTTACCACCTATCCCAATGGTGAGAAATACCAGGCAGGCAAATTGAAGAGGGTCTTCTTCGGTGATAACTACAGGGACGAATGGGTGATCCCGGTCGAGGTTCCTGTATTTGATTTTAAAAATGAACAGGGGGAACTGGA
>JARRQC010000349.1:0-2384 GCA_037382165.1 bacterium
GGTATAGGATCCAACTTGTGTATTGTCATTGATCTTTTCGGCAGTGATAATCAGTTTGCCATCGGTCACCTCGGAATTGTCACCATCCGTGTAATTCTGAAGCTCCTGGTTACCCCATCCGGTAGCCCCTGTTTCAAAAGTCCAGTTGTTAAGGTTAACTGCCGAACCGTCAAACTCATCAGACCATACGAGTGAGAGCCTGTCCAGATAGTTGGGGTCATTCTGGGTTATGGTCACGCTTTGCGTTTGAGAATAGCCTTTAGAACCAATGTAAATAACAAGTTCGATTTCATAGTTGCCCTGGTCCGGAAAGTAGGCTACCGCCTGCAATTTATCCTTGATTTCCTTATACCTGTATAACCAGCTGGATGAATCGAAATCACCATTTGTCGTATTCTCGAGCAACACTTCATTGGGGTTTGACGGATTCACTTCTGCAGTAAAGGAAACAACAATGTCGGACGAGGTAATGGTAACCGTTTTCTTAGCCAGCCTTGTATTACCCGAAGAATTACCCAGCTTAAGCGTAACAGAATAATCCTCGGCAATAGGGTAATAGATTTCATAACTTTTGTTCTTATCGGTAGTCGTATCCGCTTCCCCGTTACCGAAATCCCAGATCAGCAAATCATACTCGCCCTCTGAGGTGTTTTCAAAAATGACATGATTGTCATCTTTAAAACTGAAAGTAAAATCAGCTTTGAATTCCTTGTTTTCTTCTTCTTTATTACATGCTGCAGTTGTGACCAGGTAAATAATCACAAACAATAAAGGCAGCAACTTTTTTGAAGTTAATGTAGTCATATGTTCTATTAATTTAATTTACGCCATGCACAAAAGTTTTACAGAACCTCTGCAGAGTATTGCAGGTTTTATTGGTATTCTCTGAACAGTATGGCTTGAATAATAAAACATCCGACAGCCTCTACGCCCTTATTTGAGGATACTTTTACCGATGACCAGCCTTTGTATCTGGTTAGTTCCTTCGTAAATCTGGCAGAGTTTCGCATCCCTCATCATTTTTTCCACCAGGTATTCATTCGAGTAGCCCTCGCCACCCATAACCTGTACGGCATCGGTAGTCACTTTCATTGCGACATCGGTTGCCAGCAGTTTGGACATGGCTGAAAGCATATTGGCTGTTTTCTGTTTGTTATCATAAGCCCAGGCAGCGTTCCATGTGAGTAGCCGGGCAGCCTCGATCTCAGTAGCCATATCGGCCAGCAGGAAGCTTACGCCCTGGTTGGCTGTGATCGGTTTTCCAAACTGTATCCTGTTTTTCGCCCATTCCTTCGAAGTTTCATATGCCTCCCTCGCATTACCGATACTCAGGGCAGCCACTCCTGTGCGGGTTCTTTCAAATGTTTTCATCGCGAGGAGAAATCCCTGTCCCTCTCCCCCTATTCTGTTTTCAACGGGAACTTCCACATCATGGAATTTAAATTCAGTTTGAATCGATGCCCTTTGTCCCATTTTTTCAAGATCTGAAACGACCTCTACGCCTTCGGATTTTGTAGGTACAACAAAAGCGGTAAGACTTCTGGCTCCTTTTTCCGGATTGGTGAGAGCAAACACAGTAATGAATGAAGAAACACTGCCATTGGTAATAAACCGTTTTTCGCCGTTCAAAATGTATTTATCACCTTTCAGGATAGCCGTACTTTTAATACCTGCTACATCCGAACCGGCATTGGGTTCCGTAAGCGCGTAGGCTGCTACCCCTTTTTCCTCATTGATCTGTCCAAAAAACCTCTTTTTCTGTTCATCACTGGCACCCAGGTAAAGCGGTGTCAATGCGAGGGTGTTGGCATCCATACATATGCCAATGCCGACACATCCAGCACCAAGCTCTTCAGAAGCCAGCGCACTTTCAAAAATATTGTGTCCGGAACCTCCATACTCTGCAGACATGGGACCATTCATCAGGCCTTCCGCATACGCTGCTTTGACAATGTCCCAGGGGAATTGTGCCAGCTGGTCATATTTTCGGGCATTGGGGCGCATGTGCCTGTCGGCAAAATCCCGGTACTTCTCAACAATTTCAAGGTCTTTAGGTTCAAGCGAAAAATCGATCATTTGTTTGATATTTTGTGTTAAACGTCGGGTTGGAATATCCTAATCACCAGCAAATATAACCGTAAATTCCGGTTTACTATTCATCAATTGGCAATATGATGACATTCAGATGAAACCACTCATTTATACTTAAGCAATATAACATGGAAATGACCTGTATGTTTATCTTTGGATATAATTTATTTATGGCTTATTCGATTTACAAAAATGGATTTAAAAGCTATCTCCAACTTGAGAAGGGATTGTCGGCGAATACGCTGGAAGCTTATTTGCTGGATGTGAATAAACTTTTTGACTTTCTGACAGAA
>JARRQC010000349.1:2393-2971 GCA_037382165.1 bacterium
AAAAAGGAAGTAAAGATATCAGAAAGGTCACGCTTGAAGACCTGGCTGAGTTCATCAGTAGCATAAATCAAACCGGTTTGTCAGCCTTTACACAGGCCAGGATTATTTCGGGAACGCGTACCTTTTTTAAATACCTGATGCTGGAAGAGATCATTGATAAGGATCCCTCCGAACTGCTCGATTCTCCACAACTGGGCAGAAAACTCCCCGAAGTGCTTAACATCGATGATATTTCCCGGCTGATCAGCAGTATCGACCTTTCTCATCCGGAAGGAGAAAGAAACAAGGCCATCATGGAGACGCTTTATGGCTGTGGGTTGCGGGTCAGTGAACTGGTCAATCTCAGGATCTCCGATCTTCATTTTAAGGAAGGGATGATATCTGTAACCGGGAAAGGCAACAAGCAACGACTTGTCCCAATTGGGACGGCTGCCATCAGGCAGATCAACATCTATCGACAACAGGTACGAATCCACCTGACACCCCAAAAGGGTTGTGAAGATATCCTGTTCCTCAACAGGCGGGGTGGCCAGCTAAGCCGCCAGATGATCTTCCTGATGATAAGAAAGCAGGCAGAG
>JARRQC010000350.1:0-3172 GCA_037382165.1 bacterium
TTGTAACAGGGTATGAACCAAAAAGAAAAATAATCCATATTGACCGTCCCATCCCCGTTACACTCAAAGGAAAGAGACTGACATTCGAGTTATCTACCGGTGAAGAGGCCCCGGTTTTGGGTATACGGCTGATAACCAATACACCTCTTGATGAATCCTTCCCTCCACTTGAAATCCGACTGGGCACCACCAGAGGAACCAATGCATTGCTGGAGATGAGCGGATCTGAAACGATCCTTATCACTACTGCCGGATTTAAGGACATCCTGCAGATCGGTAACCAACAGCGTCCAGACATATTTGCCAGAAGAATTGTCAAATCGCCCCGGCTTGCTACAGAAATAATTGAAGTTTCAGAAAGAATTGATAGCCAGGGAAAAATACTTGATAAAATTGAAACAAATACTTTAAAAGAAAAGCTTTCAAAGGTTCAAAATAAAGGCACTAAGAGTGTAGCTATCTCCTTCCTCAATGCTTATCAAAACCCAATACATGAGAAAAAAGCTGCAGAGGTGGCCAGGCGGATGGGTTTTAAATATGTCACGGTTTCATCGGGACTATCTTCTATGATTAAATTCCTGGACCGGACAGAGACCACCGTTGTCAACGCCTATCTTGCGCCGATTATCCGAAACTACCTGGACCACATCAACCAACAGGTGCTGGCATCGAATTTCAGGGTGATGACCAGTGCCGGTGGGCTTGTCAGGGCCCGATTATTTGAACCGCTGGACAGCCTGTTAAGCGGTCCGGCCGGTGGGGTCGTGGGAGCAGCGGCGAAAGGCAGGCAGTTGGGTGAAGGCAACCTGATCACCTTTGATATGGGTGGGACCAGCACAGATGTATGCCGTTTCGACGGGGATTTCGATTACAAATATGAGCTTGAGGTAGGAGCAGCACACATCATGAGCCCGGCACTTACCATCGAAACTGTGGCAGCCGGCGGGGGATCAATTTGTGGATTTGACGGATACCGCTTGTTTGTAGGTCCCGAAAGTGCAGGGGCAGATCCGGGGCCTGCCTGTTACGGGGCCGGTGGGCCATTAACGCTGACAGATATCAACCTCCTTGCAGGAAAACTGCATCCCGATAATTTTTCCATCCCCATATATCCGGAAGTTGCGGAAAGGAAATTGGCTATGCTTGCTGTCCAAATCGAAAAATCTTCAACTCGGAAACCTTCCCTGCCTGATCTGGTAGATGGTTTTATTGATATTGCCAATGAGATCATGGCCGGTGCCATAAAGAAGATCTCTGTTTTGAAAGGATATAATCCAGCCCATTACAGCCTGGTTTCATTTGGGGGTGCAGGAGGATTACATGCCTGCAGCATTGCATCCCAACTCGGAATCAAGCAAATCATTATTCCGGAGGAAGCTGGTTTATTGAGTGCCTTTGGAATTGGCCAGGCAAGGATCGAACGGTTCGCAGAAAAACTGGTACTTCAACCGCTTGATCATTATGCACAAATCCTTGATAAGGAGATGGGTATATTGGAAAAGGAGGCCATTTCAAATCTGCTGCAGGAGGGAATGGAAATGGAAGAAATTGAAATACGGAGCCGCAAAATATTCCTGAGGTATACAGGTCAGGACAATTCCATTGAAATTGATTATCAGGCGAAAGGTGACCTGACTCATTTGTTTCGCAACAATTATCTGGCTGTGTATGGTCATACGATTGAAAACAGGCTCATTGAGGTGGAGGCCATCCGGGCAGTAGCTTCAAACAGGGAAAATCGTCCACCAATGAATCCTGAAAGCAAAAAGAAACAAACAGATGTACCAATCCCTGCCATGAGTGGTAAATATCCTGTTTATCGTACAGATCATTTGCACTCCGGACATAAGATTGAAGGTCCTGCCTTGTTGCTTGACAGATTCAGTACCACATATATAGAAAAGGGCTGGGAATATATCATGCGAGCCAACCGTACAGGAATTGTAACTGCCTGCCCAACTAACAAAAAAACAATAGAAAATACCAAGCCATATGAAGCAGAACTTGAATTATTTACCAACCGGTTTATGGCCATTGCTGAACATATGGGGGCGATGTTGCAAAGAACGGCGTTTTCAGTAAACATAAAAGAGCGGCTTGATTTTTCCTGTGCACTGCTGGATTCCCGGGGTAATCTGGTAGCCAATGCACCCCATATACCAGTCCATCTTGGTGGATTAAGTGTATGCGTGAAGACACTTCTTGAAACATTTCCGTTTAAGCCGGGGGATACTGTGGTTACCAACCATCCTGCGTATGGTGGATCTCACTTGCCAGATGTAACCACCGTCACCCCCGTACATGATGCATCGGAGCAGCTTGTCGGATTCGTTGCTAACAGGGCCCATCACAGTGAAATAGGAGGCATGAATCTCGCTGAAGAAGGCGTGGTGATCCCGCCATTTCTGCTCGTTGAGAATGGCAACGCAAACTGGAATGGAATCCGGGATTTACTGATAAAAGCTCCTTACCCAACAAGGAATGCCGAAGAGAATTTAGCCGATCTGAATGCTGCACTGGCTGCGAACAAAAAGGGTTCCGATGCCCTACGGGATTTAATAAGGACACATGGCACCTCCAGGATTGAATTCTTCTTTAATGCATTGAGAAATCACGCCCGTAACAGGATGATCATCACCCTGGATAAGATTCCGGACGGTACATATTCAGCCACCGAATACCTGGATGAGGGAAGTCCGATTGCCGTGAGGATTCAAAAAGGATCCGGACAATGTGTCATCGATTTTACCGGCAGCGGTCCGGTACATCCTTCCAATATGAATGCCACTTTGGCCATTGTGCACAGTGTGGTGATTTATGTGCTAAGGCTGCTTCTTGATGAACCCATCCCGCTGAATGACGGCCTCCTGGAACCTGTGGAAATCATAGTGCCCCGTGGAATGCTGAACCCCGAATTCGCTGAGGATCCATTTCAGTGTCCTGCAGTGGTCGGAGGTAATGTTGAAATCAGTCAGCGTTTAACCGACACCTTACTGAAAGCATTCGGGAATATGGCCGCGTCACAGGGCACCATGAACAATGTTTTGTTTGGAAACAACCGATTCGGGTATTATGAAACACTGGCAGGGGGAACCGGCGCCGGAAAGGATTTCCACGGATCCGACGCGGTACATCATCACATGACCAATACCCGGATCACAGATCCCGAGGT
>JARRQC010000351.1:0-4096 GCA_037382165.1 bacterium
CCATGACCGAGGAAGAAATTGAAGAAATGCAGGCGGAAAACGAAGCCTTGAAAGACGAGGTAAATAAAAACAAAGACCTGGCAGATCAGCTGGCCCTTGCAAGAATGCAGGCAGATGAGGCCATGCTAAAACTGGCCGATTGCGAAAGTAACGCTTCGAAAGTACATATTATCGTTGGGGCCTTTAAAAACTCATCCTATGCCAATGAGTATTCTGCAGATGTAAAAGAACAGGGATACGATGGAAAAGTAATCCCCGGTCCGTATAATTTCAACCTGGTAACCTCGGGTTCCTATTCATCGTTAAGGGCTGCACTTCAGGACCTGGATACTATCCGGGATGGATTAATTGAAAACGCGTGGATTTACATGGAGTAATCCGCTTACTTCATCGAATGAATAAGTCCGAACCTTGTAACTGATAGTTTACTTCCGGTTTATGTGCCGCTCATAATAAAGAGAGGCTGAAATTCGAAACTTTTAAAGTGGGGGCGCAGGCGTTCCGTATTGTAATGCTTTTTCACATCCACAAGCTTCTTGGAACTGGTAACCACATCCACCGGAGCATTATCATATCTTCCGTTTCTCAGAACCACCAGGCGTCCGTGAATTCCTTTCAGGATAAGATCCAGGGCCAGGTTTCCGTAAGCCATGGGCACAATTGAGTCTATGGCATCTGGGTCCCCTCCGCGAACCAGGTATCCCAGGTGCTGATTGATAACATTGATTTTTACACCATTGTTGAATTTTGGCGATTCCTTCTTGATCATATCGGATACGGTTGTACCTATCCCACCCAGTTTTGCATGCCCGTAAGCATCCACATCTCCGATTAAGAACATCATTTCTTCCATCCCCTTGAACGTCGCTCCTTCTGATACAAGAACTACTGAATAATTGCTTGGATTTTGAGCCCGGTCCTCAACCAGTAGTTCGGTAAGGTGGGAAAGATCAAACTGGTATTCCGGAATCACACACCTGTTTGCAGCCCCGGCCATGGTTGGTATCATAGCTGTAAACCCGGCATATCGTCCGAATACCTCGAGCACCAGAATCCGCTCGTGCGATCCGGCCGATGTGCGCAGGGTATTGGTCATATTAATGGTCCTTGTGACACAGGTGCTGAACCCGATGCAATAGTCGGTACCCGGAACGTCGTTGTCCATGGTTTTTGGGATGGCAATCACCTTGAATCCCTCTTTGTAAAGACGCACTCCGTAACTGAGCGTATCATCACCCCCAATGGGTATCAAATAATCTATACCAAGAAAATCCAGATTCTTTAAAACTTCTGTGGTCAAATCATTAACGTCCTTCGCATACTTATCCTTCAAATGCGAAGGCACGGCCTCCTTTTTCACCCTGCTGGGATTCACCCTGGAAGTATGCAGGAAAGTTCCCCCGGTACGTCCAGCTTTATTAACAATCTGTTCGGTGAGAAGCATGAAGTGCTCATTGTTATCAGCATTTTTATCCCTGATGATTTCCGTAATGCCCGACCATCCCTTTCTGAGTCCAATGACCTGATACCCCTCACGGAGGGCACGAATAGTAACGGCGCGAATGGCCGGATTCAAACCCGGCACATCCCCTCCGCCAGTTAATATTCCTATGGTTCCTTTTTTTCTGTTACCCTTCGCCATCTTTTTTCTTTAAAAATAAAAGAATAAATGATATAAATCAATGGCAGCAGGACACCGTGCTAGACCTCCCAATTCAGGATCTTCATAAAGTCGTAGTCTTCAGGATTTTTAACGTATTTCTTAGCCGCCCTTACCGTTTTCATCTTCCACATCTTTAAGGTATAGAGGCGTGATATTACCACCGCGGTCAATGGTAGTCATGCAACCGGTTTCTCCCTTTATGTAAAGATTATAAACTCCCAGGCCAAGTCGTGTAGCATAACTTAAATCATAGGCAATGGGCCTGCAACAGCGCAGTTCATAGCCTATTTCTTCCGGCCGGCTTTTTACTGAAATCCGCAAATTTTTCAGGTGTTGCTGGGTGAGCATATTGAAAATGTGAGACTTACTAACGTTACCAAGCTCGGGATGCCCGTGCTCATCGTAGGTAAAATTCACTCCGGTATCAATAATCTCTTCATCACTCATAAAATGAAAGACACCCTCGCTGATCATGGCCACGCCGTAATCGATTCCCAGGATCCGTCTCTTAACCATGGAAGATATCACCATCCGGGTGATTTTATCAAAGGTCATCTTGGTTTTGTTAAACATCTCCGGTATAATGATCATGGGATAGTGGCAGGCTGTTCCAATTCCAAATGCAAGGTGGCCGGCTTCACGCCCCATTGCACTCACCACAAACCAGTTTCCGCTGGTGCGGGCATCTTCATATATGGTTGTGGATAGACGAACACCCTCTTCCTTTGCGGAATGGTAACCAAAAGTCGGGGTCCCCTCGGGCAATGGAAGATCATTATCTATGGTTTTCGGTACATGGATATTTTTAACATCCAGTTTCTCCTTAGCCAGAAACTTAGCCAGGCGGTTAGCAGTTGAAGCCGTGTCATCTCCTCCAATGGTGACCAGAAGTTTTACATTATTCTTCTTGAAGAAATCCACCTTGAATTCGTCATCCTTGGGCTTGTAACGACTCATCTTCAATGCAGATCCTCCCCTGCTGTAAATCTGGTCGGCATATTCAAAGTCCAGGTAATCAAAGGAAGGCTCATCTGCGAAAAGGCTCTTGTATCCCCCATTCAACCCGAGAACATTATATCCGTTCTTATTAAAAATCTTGGTCACTGAACTGATCACGGTATTGATCCCGGGTGCAGGTCCACCAGCGCAAAGTATGGCTACAGCTTCTTTCATAGTAACAAATTGTTATCGAATTATTGTCTGATCTGATTAATTGTAAAATGAAGTCGTGAAATTAAGCAAAAATGATATGAAATCCATTTAAGAAATGGTCTAAATTACTGCCCAATTATTCTTATTTTTGCCTGAATTTCAGATGATCTATGACTTGGGTATCACGTTTATGGGTACATATAAATAATTTCTTTCTTATAAGGTGGATCAGGTGGTTGCTCATTGCTTTGCTGACCATACCCATTAAAATCTACCAGTGGATCATTTCCCCCGCGCGTCCAAAAACCTGCAGATATTATCCAACCTGTTCGGAATATGCTCTGGAAGCGTTGAAGATTCATGGCCCCATTAAGGGATTATTCCTGGGTACAAAAAGAATTCTTAGCTGTCATCCCTGGGGTGGTCACGGGCACGATCCGGTGCCCCCGAAAGGCACCCCTCTTTTCAAGGTGTTTAAAAGCAAAAAAGCATGAAGAATTACATCCTCTACCTGCTTGCCTTTATACTGAGCTCCTGCAATACGGCAGTTGATAGTGGAGACAGGGCGATTATTAGTGTCAGCATCATCCCCCAGAAATATTTTGTTGAAGAACTGGCGGGCCGGCTTGCAGAAATCAATGTACTGATTCCACCGGGTGCAAGTCCTGCCACATATGAGCCCACCGTTTCACAACTTCAGAAACTGGAACATTCCGTAGTATACATGCGCATCGGTTACGTGGGATTTGAACAGAGCTGGATGGATAAGATCAAAGCCGTCAATCCGAAACTGAAAATTGTAGACCTGTCTGAAGGGATTTCACTTATCGAGGAGGAAAACCGTCTGGAAGAAAGTCATCAGGGGCACGTCCACCCCGGTCCGGATCCCCACATCTGGATGTCCACACATAATGCGAGGATTATAGCACGAAACATCCATAAAGAACTTATGCTTCTGTTTCCCTCTGAACAGAAGTACCTGCAGGAAAGGTTTGATCATTTTTCCGCTTCGCTTGATTCCGTTAACCATGAAATTATGCGAACTCTTGAAGGCATGGAAAACAGGAAATTTATGATTTATCATCCGGCCCTCACCTATTATGCAAGGGTTTATGGCCTTGAACAGTACTCCCTTGAAATTGAAGGGAAGACACCCTCCCCGGCACACTTAATGGAAATGACCGACCTGGCCAGAACACATCATATTAATAAAATATTGATACAGAGCCAATTTGATCGGAAAAATGCAGAGGTGCTTGCCAGGGAAACTGGAGCTGAAAT
>JARRQC010000352.1:0-2765 GCA_037382165.1 bacterium
CTACCTCAACCCGGTCAAACCCGATGGAGTTGAATTCGTATTTACCGAAGGCAGGAAACTCTCCAATGCTCAGGGGTTGCTGGATGACATGGGCAGGAAAGAAGTTGCAGGAATCATCTGCAATAAAACGGAAGAGATCCATACGGGTGCACTGCATGAGATGATACATCAAGCTTTTCTCCCCGATGTTCTCAGGGCATCATACAATCAAGGTGTATAAACCGTTTCAATATATCCCCGATTTCAACTACCGGCATGGATGGGACAAATATGCCCTGGATTACGCTACCCTGCTTCAGCCAGGAACCATCTATTACCTGACTAAAGAAATTTTACATCACCTGGTCGATGAAGCCTGTGACAGGCCGGTCGAACGACAATTTAAAGTGCTGGATGTGAATTGCGGCACCGGAAACGATTTTTCCTTTTTTCTAAAAAAAGGCTGGAATATTACAGGTATAGACGGTTCGGCAGGCATGCTCAATAAAGCGGCGGAAAACCACCATGACGAAATACAGTCCGGCAGCATAAAACTTTTTCAAGGGCAAATTGAAACTCTGGCCATCTCAACCGGTTTTGCCTGCCGGAATTCATATACAGGCTGGGCAGAGGGAAAAATCCTTTTTTACGGAAAAGCGCCTCCATGACTGTTTCCATCAAGGGGGAAGATCATACCATGTATTTAAGGGGGCCGCGGAAACTGGCTGACCTGTATTCCCGGAACTTCATGAAACTCCGGCTATTTCCCCTGCTGGCCTTCACCCCACCCTACCAGACCGGTTTCAATCCTTCCCTGAAAACACTCAACCGACTTAAAATGTGGGAATTAAAAATGCTGAATGGGCAATTAAACACCTACTGGGCTGACCAGGTCGTAATCACCGGTGAATCTTCCGGCAAAACTGATCCCGATATCGGCAGGAAGGCAGGAATCAAATAACTCCATTACCTTTGTATGTAACTTATGATATATCCAATCAAACTTCAGAAATATTAATTACTATTTAAGTAAAACACTCTCCGACATTGAATTTGAATCCGCAATTGAACAGGTTACGGAGGAATTAAAGAAAGTCGGCTTTGGCGTCCTCACTGAGATCGATGTGCAATCTACATTTAAGGACAAACTTGACGTTGATTTCAGAAAATACCGTATCCTGGGAGCCTGTAATCCGGGCTTTGCGCACAAGGCCCTGCAATCCGACCTCCATGCCGGTACCATGTTGCCCTGCAATGTCGTGGTCATGGAACATGATAATGGGCAGGTCGAAATTTCCATTGTGGATCCGGTGGCCTCCATGATGGCAGTTAAAGATGAGACCGTGCAGTCGATCGCCCGTGAAGTGAAGGAGAAAATGAAGTCAGTAATAGAGACGCTTTAGCTCACACTCCCTTCATAGCACATCCCCATGATCAATGGGATCTGCAGGGTTAATTTTGAAGTTGCTTCTGAGTTTCCATGATTTTGGCGACCATTTACCCAACAGGCACACGACGGCTCAACAAATTGACACATCAATACAACTGATATGAAAATTATGGCTCTGCATGTTATACTTCTGTTCATGTTATTGACCGGTTTTCCTGCAGCGGAATTGATTGGGAATTCCTTATCGTCAGGACAAAAAGAAAATATACCATCACAAACGGTCAGTGATGAGGATATAAGCCAGGATATGCGATCAATGGAAATGAACTCAGCATGGTACAGTGATGAAAATATGCCCTGGATCATTGCCTTGATCATATCCATAGCCGGTATCCTTATTAATTTATTGATCGCGAACAAACAAATCAGGGCAAACCTTTACAATATCAATGCGAATAACCGGCAAGCCTGGGTTACAGACACGAGAAATGTAATCGCCAGCCTGATCACCCAGGTCAACCTGTTAAATATTGAATTCCGCGAAAGTGATCTGGATCCCGACAGGAAGAAGGTCCTTCATGAAAAACTCATCTACAACAAGAACAAACTTTTCCTGTTACTCAATCCGGGAAATGAAAGGCATAAAAAGCTGATGGACGCATTGAATGTCCTCATGACAACACTGGATAGCAACCTGGGCAAACACAAGAAGAAGGATCCCGAAGAAAAGAATATCCCTGCCGATCTTTCGGTGTTCGCGTCACAAACTGAAGCCGTGATTGAAAAGGGCCGGAATTTATTATATCATGAATGGGGTAAAATACAGTCTCCTGATTAGAATATTCTATACGGGACTCCTGCGTTATCCGGATAAAATCAAACAAGCTGCGTTTAATATGTTATGGTTTTCATGTTACTAGTGAATTAGCAGAAAAATATTATCTTACATCGCTAATTGAACAGCAATTCTGAGTGGATGACATGGAATGAAAGCGGAAAACTACAAAGACGAGGCCACATGATCCATTCCAGGATGCAACATTAAAGATCTAACCAGATGGCCAGGGGAAAAGCATCCCAAAACAAATACCGAACGATCAGCATCAGCACAGTTCTCGTGCTGCTGGTTGCTTTTTCTTACTACTACTTTGTTTATGTACAAAACAAAGAAGTGGAATTCCATGAAAAAGCTTTCCGTATCATTCAGAAGGTCGGCAACAATGTTCAGGGCAAATACGAGAATTATGTCACGGTGACCCGAAACGCCATCAAAGCAGTCGAAGGTCTCAGTGATAGATCTTACACCTTAAACCAGCTCAGAAGCCATCCTAAATTCCAGAGTATTCCTCTTGAACTGGAAATCTTATCTGTTGAAAACACTTCCTCCTCAACAGAG
>JARRQC010000353.1:0-3987 GCA_037382165.1 bacterium
CAGTGAACATGGCGCATTGTACTTCCATGAGAATGGTAAGGAATTATACTTTGGTACAGCTGAAAAACCTGAACCCGAAATCAAGGACACGCTGACGGAGGATGAAAAGGTCAGCGTAGATATCTGGAACTGGAAAGATCCCCTGTTGCAAAGCCAACAGCTGAAGGAACTGGAAAAAGAAGAAAAGAGGAATTTTTCCGCTGTCTATTTTCCTGCGGAGAACAAGGGGGTGCAACTGGCTACCCCGGATCAGAAAGATGTACTGCTGGATATTCGCGCCCAGGGACCTTTATCCCTTGCTTACGACAGGGATCCGTACCGGAAGAATATCTCCTGGGAAAGCAGCCGCTACAAAGATGTCTACCTTGTGAACCGCAAAACAGGTGAACGCAGAAAGATCCTGGAAAAGACCGCTTCAACAGTCCGTCTTTCTCCTTTTCAACATTATGTGGGATGGTTTAACATTGCTGACAGTTCATGGTATGTGTATGATGTCAGGAATGCAACACTCGCCAATGTGACAGGAGAAATCGGTGTTCCTTTTTACAATGAACAAAACGATATTCCCGAGGAGGCAGGACCCTATGGAATCGCGGGATGGACCAAAGATGAACAGCTGGTCGTCTATGACCGCTTTGACCTTTGGCAGATCGACCCGTCAGGAAAGAAAGCTCCGGTAAACCTCACAGAAGGCGAAGGACGAAAGAACGAGATAAGGTTCAGGTATGTAAAACTGGATCCGGAAGAGATACATTTGCCGAACGATATGTTGCTCAGGGCTTTTAATGTGAGCAATAAAAAGGCAGGATATTACGCGCTGGATACCCGTAATAATTTACCGGAACAGCTTATCTATGGAGATTTCTACTTCCGCAGCATGAAGAAAGCCAAAGATGCCGACAGGATCATCTGGACAAAAGAGTCCTTTACCCTGTTCCCTGATTTGTACACCAGTGATCTTGGTTTTGAAGATCCGGTAAGGATAACTGAAGCTAATCCGCAGCAGAAAGATTATAACTGGGGTACCACAGAATTGGTCCACTGGGTGAATTTTGACGGGGATAGTCTGGAGGGTATCCTGGTCAAGCCGGAAAACTTTGATCCCGGGAAAAAATATCCCATGCTTGTTTATTTTTATGAGCGAAGTTCTAACCTTTTGAATGTATATCGTGCGCCCAAACCGATCCGGTCAACGATAAACTGGACCTATTACGCAAGCAACGGTTACATTATTTTTATCCCTGATATTGTATACAATACCGGATATCCCGGACCGAGTGCTTTCAATTGCGTCGTCAGCGGTACCCAGGAAATGTGTAACAGGTTCTCTTTTATTGACCGCAACAGGCTGGGAATCCAGGGGCAGAGCTGGGGAGGGTACCAGACTGCATATATCATCACCCAGACAGATATGTTTGCTGCCGCCATGGCCGGGGCCCCGGTAAGTAATATGACCAGTGCTTACGGTGGTATTCGATGGGGAACAGGGCTCAGCCGGGCTTTCCAGTATGAAGAGTCGCAGAGTCGTATCGGTGCCACCCTCTGGGAAAGGCGTGACCTCTATATATTGAATTCACCTCTTTTTTTCGCCAACCAGGTAAATACGCCCTTGCTGATGATGCATAATGATAAGGATGGCGCTGTTCCATGGTACCAGGGCATAGAGTTCTTTAATGCCCTTCGCCGGCTCGATAAACCGGTCTGGATGCTGGTTTATAACAATGCGCCGCAGAAATGGGTTATGAACTGATTGGGGAATAATCAGTTCCTGTTTCAATTCCTGGAAACCACAGGGATTATTTTGATAATTTCGCCGATGAAAATCAATCGACAACGTGAATAATAACAGCAGAACGAAATTCGATAAGAGTTATATCGAAATGGCGCATGTATGGGCGCGGAATTCCTACTGTAAACGCCGCCAGGTGGGGGCGCTCATCGTGAAGGACCGAATGATCATTTCAGATGGTTACAACGGAACACCTTCAGGATTTGAAAATATCTGCGAGGATGAAAGCGGAATCACAAAACCTTATGTACTGCATGCTGAAGCGAATGCGATCACCAAGGTGGCCAAATCCAACAACAGCAGCGAGGGAGCGACACTCTATATTACCGACTCTCCCTGCATGGAATGCGCAAAACTTATCATCCAGGCTGGAATTGAAAGGGTGGTCTATGACAAAAGGTACCGGATTACGGAAGGTATCGATCTCTTAAAGCGGGCCGGCATACTGGTAGAAGAACTTCATGCTGACAATTCCTGATCATTGAATACCGGATAATGTCCGATAATAAACAAGAAAATATTCAAGCCCGGTTCGAGTTCCGCACATTTGCCAGGGATCTTTCACCGATCCGGGTAAAAATGGAGGAATTGAGCAGTCCCGTTCCGGAATATCTGGCGGAAAGGGAATCCCGCGAAATCTACCTGCTGACTAAACACAGCCGTGAGATTAATTGTAAGGTCAGGGATGACAAAATTGATATTAAGGAGCTCATGCAAAAAAAGCATGGACTTGAGCAATGGACGGTTTTGCTGAAAAAAGAATTTCCATTGGATAGCAGCTACTGTAGTGAAAGGATATTTCCTGCACTCGGCGTTTCTTTTCCCCAGGTGGATAAGAAGGAAATAAATGTAAATGAATTTATTGATTATGCAAATCAAATAGATGGTATACAAAGTCTTAATGTAACTAAAAAAAGGTTTGGTTTTAGCATAAATGAGGTGATATGTGAGTTCGCTCTTATTCAAGCGGAAGGATTTGAAGCGCATTCAATTGCCGTCGAGTCTGAATCCGAAAGGGATGTTCTGGAAGTGGTTAAGCTAATCCATGCAACGGGATATGAAAACATCAATTATCCCAGCGGATTAAAAAAGATGATTCAGGATAAAATATAGTTTGTAAGCCAATGCATACAGAGATTGAAAGAAAATTCCTGGTTGAGGGTGACTTCCAGCCCCATGTTACAGAATCGGAGCGGATCGTTCAGGGGTACCTTTCTTCTGTTCCTGAGCGCAATGTGAGGGTAAGGATTAAAGGAGGCAAAGGTTTTATTACAGTTAAAGGGATAGGTAATCAATCCGGAACCTCCCGGTTTGAATGGGAAAAAGAGATCGCCCTTGAAGAGGCGGAAAAATTGCTTGCCATTTGCGAACCGGGTGTAATTGAGAAAACCAGGTATATTGTACCTGAAAAAAGTGGATTGAATTTTGAAGTTGATGTTTTTGAAGGGGAAAACCAGGGGCTGGTTGTGGCTGAAATAGAACTTCCTGACGAGTCCCATACCTTTCATCGCCCCGACTGGCTGGGGCAGGAAGTTACGGGCCAAGTGAAATATTACAATTCCAGCCTGAAGAAAAACCCCTACTCCCAATGGGATCAGTAAAATAGATGGGTTTTTAACAAGATTTAATTGGGTGTTCGATTCCTGTTTCCGTTTTATTATTCCTATCTTTGTGCTCGGAAAATTAAAATTCATTTTAAAATGAAAAAATTATTAGTTGTAGTAATGCTTGTATTTGCCGTTTCCATTGTAATGGCACAGCAAGAAGATCAGAAGAACGGACCTCAGATAACCTTTAAGAATACTTTACACGAGTATGGTGATATTGAGATGGGAAGTGATGGAAGTTATTCTTTTGTATTCACCAATACAGGGAATGAGCCACTGATCCTCTCCAAGCCGAGGTCTTCCTGTGGATGCACCGTTCCTGCATGGCCGAAGGAGCCGATTCTGCCCGGTGAATCCAACAAGATTAAAGTGACATATAACACCTCCAAAGTGGGGTCTTTCAACAAAACCGTCACAGTTTATTCAAACGCGAAGAACAAATCTGCGATTATTCTCAGAATCAAAGGAAAAGTGGTTCCCCAGGCGAAAGATGCACTTCCTACAAAGGAAACAAGCATGAGCGGAGCTCCCGTCAATAAGTAAATTTCAAACACATTGAATAAATGGTTGGTCGTATTGGAATAAAAACAT
>JARRQC010000354.1:0-2752 GCA_037382165.1 bacterium
AAGTTCAGATAATTCATCTAAATACTTGCGGTCATTGGATAGTCTGGGAATTTTATTCTGACCTCCCAGTTTCCCCCTTTTCTGCATCCATCGGTAAAATGTCCCGGGTTCCAGGGAGACGATTATAGGTTTCTTAAGGGTAATGTTCTTGTATCGTTTGGCTTCATAATCAGAGTTAATATTGGCAAGCGTTTTATCGAGTACATCCCTGAAGCGATCAAGGTTTTCAGGTGCAGTTTCAAATTCGATCATCCATTCATGGGCCCCTTTGGATTCACTGCTCATATAGAGGGGGCCAGCCGTATATTCTTTCACGATGGCTCCGGTTTCCCTGCATGCTGCCATGAGTGCCTTTTCCGCATTGTCAAGAATCACTTCCTCACCGAAAGCGTTGATGTAATACGTGGTCCTGCCCGAGATCTTAATCCGGTGGGGAAACAGGGATGTAAATATCACGGTATCACCAATCAGGTATCTCCACAAGCCCCCATTGGTGGTAATCACCAGTGCATAATTGATTCCCAGTTCAACCTCATCGATGGTATAAACAGGGCGATTGGGCTCATCGTACCGGTCCATCGGGATGCCCCCGTGAGTGAACAGTTCCAAATTTGGCCATATCTCCAGGATATTGCTTTTTCCGGTTCTCTCAACGATGGCTTTCAGCAGTACCAGGTTCCAGGAGGGAACCCCTGCAATGCTGGTTACATTTTCGTGAATGGTGTGTTCTATGATCCGCTCCAGCTTGTGTTCAAAATCCGGGATCAGTGCAATTTCCGCTGCAGGGGTCCTGATAAACTGGGCCCAGAAAGGAAGATTCTCAATAATCACGGCAGAAAGATCCCCGAAATAGGACTGATTGCTGAATTTATTCACTTCCGCACTGCCCCCCAGGGTCAATCCTTTCCCTTTCAGGATCCCGTTTTCGGGTCTTTCCTTCATGTAAAACGCAATGACATCCTTCCCCCCTCGGAAGTGACATTCCTCCAGCGCCTCAAAACTGACGGGGATGAATTTGCTCTTATCGGCAGTGGTTCCGGATGATTTGGCGAACCATTTGATCTCTGACGGCCAAAGCAGGTTCTGTTCCCCTTCCCTCAGTCGGTTGATGTAAGGTTTTAGATCGTCATAGGTGCTGATGGGGACACTTCTCTGGTAATCCTGGATCGCATTAATAGATTCAAATCCATACTGAACCCCCCAGGTTGTTTTGCTTGCTTGTTCGACCAATTTAAAGAAGACCTCCTGCTGAACATCGAACGGGTACTTTTTGAAAAGTTCGATCTGGTGAAGTCTTTTCACATTCACCCAGGAAATAATGGAATTCAGCAGTGGCATGGAATGACTGCTTAGAGGATCAGCATGGCATCACCATAGGTTCCAAATGCATACTTTTCCTTGATGGCCACCTCATAGGCATTCATCAGCGTGTTGTAACCCGCAAACGCAGAGACCATCATTAACAGTGTAGAGTAGGGCAAATGAAAATTGGAGATCATCCTGTTGGGCACATTGAATTCGTATGGAGGAAATATGAATTTATTGGTCCAGCCATCAAATTCCTTCAAATAGCCGTCGGTGGAAACAGAGCTTTCCAGGGTCCTCATCACTGTGGTCCCCACGGCACAAACATTGTGTTTGTGCTCCTTGGCAGCATTCACAATGTTGGCAGCTTCCGTCGGGATGATGATGCGTTCAGAATCCATTTTATGTTTGGTAAGATCTTCCACATCCACCGTTCGAAAATTACCCAGTCCCACATGCAGCGTGATATAGGCAAAATCAATTCCTTTGATCTCCAGCCGTTTTAACAACTCCCGGCTGAAATGCATACCCGCGGTGGGGGCAGCAACCGCACCTTCGTGCTTTGCAAAAACAGTTTGGTAGCGTTCCCTGTCTTCCGGTTCAACCTTTCTATCGATGAACTTGGGAAGTGGAGTTTCACCCAATTGAAACAGGGTTTTTTTGACATCGTCGTAATCACCGTCATAGAGGAACCGAAGGGTTCTCCCGCGGCTGGTGGTGTTATCGATCACCTCAGCCACCAGTACATCGTCGTCACCGAAATAAAGTTTGTTCCCAATTCTGATCTTTCTGGCCGGATCAACCAGTACATCCCATAACCGTTGTTCCCTGTTGAGTTCCCGGAGCAGGAAAACTTCTATTTCAGCACCGGTTTTCTCTTTGTTTCCATAAAGCCGGGCCGGGAATACTTTGGTGTCGTTGAAAACCATTACATCATGATTACTGAAGTAATCAATGACATCCTTGAATGTTTTATGCTCAATTTTTTCAGCATCACGATGTAATACCATTAACCTGGACTCATCACGATTCTTTGCCGGGAACTTAGCAACCAGCTCCTGTGGTAAATTGAATTTGTACTGGGATAACTTCATATGTTGGATCAGGATTTAGATGCAAGACGATGCGAGCATCGTTATACGTAAAAAACACATTATTGTTACAAAAGTTCTAAATTTTCTCTAAACTTCTCAATTGTAATGGATTCCTCTACCTTGTACCGGCCAATTCGGGTTCTTCTAAGTCCGGTTAAATGGGCCCCGGACCCCATTTCTACCCCCAGATCACGTGCCAGGGAACGTATATAAGTCCCCTTGCTGCATGTTACCTCTATGGTCAATTCCGGAGGCATGAACTCCATGATTTTCAGCTCATGTATATGTATCTGTTGCAGTTTAAGTGCAACTTCTTTGCCCTTTCTTGCCATGGCGTAGGCCCGCTTTCCATC
>JARRQC010000355.1:0-4027 GCA_037382165.1 bacterium
CCAATCACCAATGCCCCCCAATAAAATCACCACCCTTTTCGGCATCCGATATCCCATCATCCAGGGCGGCATGATCTGGTGCAGCGGATGGGAACTGGCGGCCGCAGTCAGCAATGCCGGCGGATTGGGACTCATTGGTTCCGGTTCGATGACCCCTGATATATTAGAGGAGCATATTCTCAAATGCAGGGAAGCGACGAATAAACCTTTCGGGGTTAACCTTCCTCTGATTTACAGGCATACAGAACAACATATAGAGATGATCCTGAAACACAGAGTGAATATCGTGTTCAGTTCCGCCGGCAGCCCGGCCAAATACACCGAGAGGCTGAAAAAAGAAGGTGTCCGGGTCGCGCATGTTATTGCCAACAGCCGATTTGCGCAGAAGGCAGTGGAAGCAGGCGTTGATGCCATCGTTGCCGAAGGGTTTGAGGCAGGAGGTCATAACGGGCTTGAAGAAACGACAACCATGGTATTGGTACCAGCCATCCGGCGGCAGATCGATATACCGCTCATTGCCGCGGGAGGTATCGGCAGCGGCATGGCCATGTATGCAGCCATGGCATTAGGAGCGGATGGTGTTCAGGTGGGCAGCCGGTTTGCCGCTTCAGCAGAAGCCTCCGGACACCCTGATTTTAAACGGGCCATCATACAAGCAAAAGAGGGAAGCACGAAACTCACACTAAAAAAGGTGATTCCCGTCAGGCTGATCAAAAATGATTTTTTTGAACGGGTAGAACAGGCGGAATCTTCAGGGGCCGGAAGGGAAGAGTTATCAGCATTGCTTGGTAAAGGCCGGGCAAGAATGGGCATGTTTGAAGGAGACCTTAAAGAAGGGGAATTGGAGATCGGACAGGTTTCTTCCCTGATAAATGAGGTTGAACCGGTTCATCAGATCATGCAGCGGATGATCCGTGAATTCAATGAAACAGCAGTAGAGATGGGACAAATGAGGTTTTGATTTACTTTTTTCAACCATTTTATTTCTTACATTTGTTTACAGACAAAAGAATTGCATACTATTTAATATCAATGTGTTATGAACTTCGAGCTTACTGAAGAGCAGATAATGATTCAACAGGCCGCCCGGGATTACGCCCAGCGCGAACTCCTACAGGATGTAATCGAACGTGACGAAAAGGCCATATTTCCTGAAAAACATGTTAAAAATCTGGCTGAGCTTGGTTTTATGGGGATGATGGTTGAACCGGATTATGATGGGTCAGGAATGGATACGGTTTCGTATGTGCTGGCCATGGAAGAACTCTCCAAGGTGGATGCATCGACCAGTGTGATCATATCGGTAAACAATTCCCTGGTATGTTACGGCCTGCAAAAATATGGGTCGGAAAAACAAAAAGAAAAATACCTGAAACCACTAGCCAGGGGTGATTCCCTGGGAGCATTCCTTCTTTCTGAACCTGAAGCCGGGTCCGATGCTACTTCCCAGCGCACAACTGCTGAGGACAAGGGTGATCATTACCTGGTCAACGGGACCAAAAACTGGATCACCAACGCGGCACATGCTGATATTTATATACTTATTGCCCAGACGCATCCTGAAAAGCAACATTATGGGATCAATGCCTTGCTGGTGGATCGGAACAGCCCCGGTATCAGCCTCGGACCTCATGAAGATAAAATGGGGATGCGCAGTTCCGATACCCATTCGGTGATGTTTACGGATGTGAAAGTTCCCAAGGAGAATCGTATCGGGGAGGATGGATTTGGTTTTATTTTTGCCATGCAGGCACTGGAGGCAGGGCGTATCGGTATCGCCGCACAGGCACTCGGTATAGCATCAGGTGCCCTGGAACGCGCTGTTGCTTATGCCAAGGAATGCCTTAAGGCAGCATGGCTCAAAGACAACAAAATGGATTTCAGGAAAGCCAGTGCTTTCGCAAAGTTATATTGTGCCGACATTGCTATGGAAGTCACAACGGAAGCGGTGCAGATTCACGGCGGCTATGGTTACGTGAAAGAATACCACGTTGAGCGCCTGATGCGCGAAGCCAAGCTGACACAGATCTATGAAGGAACATCAGAAATCCAGAAGATCGTGATATCCCGGAAGCTATTGCGAGATTAGGATTTTCACTATTTTTGGCTTCTTTCTGTAAAAAATCATTCATCAAAAATCAATCAATAAATGAAAGTTCTTGTATTGATCAGCAATGTACCTGATACAACGACCAAGATCAGGTTTACTGCTGAAAACAAATTTGACACTTCGGGAGTACAGTGGATCATCAATCCATGGGATGAACTTGCCCTGACCCGTGCGGTAGAACTGAAAGAGGCTGGCGCTATTTCCCACATCAGTGTTGCCAATGTTGGATCCAAAATCACGGAAGCCACACTTCGTAAAGCACTGGCTATTGGTGCAGATGATGCGACCCGGGTGGAAGCTGAACCTGTGGATGCGTTTTTTGTAGCCAAACAACTCACCCAGGTAGCCAAAGATTATGATCTTATCCTGGCCGGTATTGAAGCTGCAGACTATAACGGCTCCGCGGTAGGTGGCATGCTTGCAGAATTGCTGGATTACAATTCGGTATCCGCGGTTTCAGGTTTGAACATCGATGCCGGTAAGCTGGTGGTGAATCGTGAAATCGACGGAGGCTCACAGGTATTAAGAGTTGAAACTCCCGCAGTGCTTATCGTACAGAAAGGCATCGCGAAAGAACCCAGGATACCTGCCATGCGTGGCATCATGATGGCACGCAAAAAACCGTTGAATGTGGTTCCTGCAGTGGAAGCCAAAAACATGACCCAGTTCGTGAGTTTTGAATTGCCACCTCCGAAAGCTGCATGCAGGATGGTTGAGGAAGAGAATGCCAAAGAATTAATAGCGATATTACACGAAGAAGCGAAAGTATTGTAGAAGGATGGTTCGATTGTTTTATTGTTGTGAAAAGGTGTTTTTATTTGCTGTGACTAATTTTTAAACCAAATTATAAAGCAATGAAAAAGAATTATTTGGAATTGTAATCTTTGGATGCATACAAGACTGCATGTGATCTTAGTAATTATATATGGGATACTTTTTCAAAATACACAGATATGAAATTAAAGCGATAATGCTATTCGAACAACATGACCAAAACCATTCAACCATATAACCATTCAACAATAAAATCTTTTAACCAATAACAACTTATCCAAAAACAGAAAAATCACCAAAAATGAACATTTTAGTATATACAGAAAACTGGGACGGAAAATTCAAGAAGCTGAGTTTTGAATTGATATCTTATGCGGCTGCCATAGCCAAAGAAAAGGGCGGAGAGGTTACAGCACTCTCCATAGGCAATGTCCCTGAGGATGAATTAAAGAAACTTGGAAATTATGGTGCAGCAAAGGTATTGTTCGTAAATGATACCCGGTTTTCTTCGCTTGACAACAAAGCCCTATCCGCATCCGTTGCCAAAGCCGCAGATTCTGTAAATGCCCAGCTTGTTATCCTGGCTCACAACAACCTGGGTAAAGCCATTGCACCCCGTCTGGCCGTTAAATTGGAGGCAGGCCTGGTATCAGGTGTAACGGACCTGCCTTCGGGTGTAAATCCTTTTCTCATCCGTAAAAAAGCATTTACCGGCAAAGCCTTTGCCAACGTACAGGTGGATGCGGAGCGTATTGTTGTAACCTTTTTCCAGAATTCCTATGAACTGGTGGAATCTCCCGTAGATTGTACAATAGAAGACTTCAACCCGGAACTTTCAGACGACATGTTCAAGACAACGGTGGAAGAAACCAAAAAGGTCACAGGCAAGGTCCTGTTGACCGATGCGGAGATCGTCGTTTCGGGAGGCCGGGGCATGAAAGGGCCCGAAAACTGGGGTGGCCTGGAAGAGCTTGCTGATATGCTCAGTGCAGGGCTGGCCTGTTCGCGTCCCGTTTCCGATGAAGGCTGGCGCAGCCATAGTGAACACGTGGGTCAGACCGGAAAGATCATCGCTCCCAACCTGTATTTTGCCTTTGGTATATCCGGTGCCATACAGCACCTGGGGGGAGTCAGTTCTTCCAA
>JARRQC010000356.1:0-2633 GCA_037382165.1 bacterium
ACCACCAGGGTAGGAAAGTTGGTTCTCCTATTATAAAAGAGGATGATCAGCATTACAAGATAAACAAAAACGGCCGTATTGTAAATCAATTCAACAGCAAGCATAAAAACTAGCCAGGGATTATAGAACTGACTCTGTCTGCTTGAATAGAAAGACCAGGTGTCTTCACTGAAGTAATCATTGATCACAAAAAGTTCAGATAGGATATTAATTGGGCTGAAGATCAGGCCAATGGCAAAAAGTATTAGCCAGCCCCCTATCGGCCTGTTAAATTTCAATGAACTAATTTGAGGTTCCGGATTAAACCTCCTGTAAAGCCTACTGAATATAAACAAAGAGGCGATCAAGGTTAGCAGTGAAATGATCACCGCAAATTTGCTGAGATCTTGATTGCCACCTGCTGCTGCAATCGTTTTATCATAATATAACCGAATTGAGCTGATATCTGAGATCTGCTCTACCTTCCGGCTGAAGGAACTGAATTTTTCAGGCCGCACATGGTCTGAATACGTTTTAAAACTGTTCGTTAGAACAATGATATTATCGGCTAATTTAACATCGTTAACATATTTGAATTCTTCCTCATCGAAAGTTACCGATTTCATATCCAGATACCATGGTTCAGGCAACTGGATGGTTGTTTTTTGAAAGACGTGCGATGGAAAAGGCAAGAAGAAGGGCATGGTCCTTATTGCCAGGGAGGTTACAGGAATTTCTGTATTTACCTGCAAGGGCGTAAAATCGCAGACAATCATATTGCTGTCTTCCGGGTCTTCATACCAAATATTGGTAATTCGGTATTTTTCAATCGTTGTGAAAACATTCCCATTGTCCCTATTGTCAGAGATGGCCACATCCTCGAGTGATTCTATCTCAGGATAAACAAAGCTGTAATATTCTGTGTATTGCTTTGTACAATAATCGATGCTGAAGTTTGAAAAGTAATCACGTTGCCTGTCAGCATACATCCCATAGTATTCCGTCTTGATGTCCAGTATAGCATCACCACCTATCTCATCAAGGGTAAAATACTCATCAATATTATAGAAGCTATTGTTTGGTTCCGGAAGTTCAGTCAGTTTATTTTCCCCTTTTTTTATGATAAGGCCTTTGCGGTAATAAGGAAAATATATACTGTCAACCTGCCCTCCCTGGCTACTGATCGTGGGATCAACATAAATAGTCCTGCAATCCAGCAGGATCTGCAATACCACATGGTTAAATGCAGCCAGCGAAGGGGCATCTTCTTCTATGAGGTAACCGCCATTCATTTCTACCAGCAAAGGATATGATTCCACACCAAGGACACTCAACAACGCATGCAAAAGGAGCGTTTTGTCTTTGCAGTCGCCAAACCGCTGCAGATAAACTATCTGAGGGGCGTGAGGCTTATAGGAACTAAGTCCATGTTCCAGCCCCAGATACCTTACATCATCCTGAACAAAACGTATGGCATCTAAAATGTTTTCTTCAATTGATTGACCTTTGAAAATTTCAGTTGCAACCTCTTTTAACTGGCCCAGTTGCTGATCTGTCAAAATGTATTGTTTATGAATCAAATTGACTATCTCATTCCACGATCCAAAATCCGAGACAAGGAAACTCTTGTATGGATTATACCAGTCCGGAACATCATCCTCTACGAACAAAGCCTTTCGCTTTTTTAGATTCCATGTGTATGTCGTGACCCCGGGATGCGACTCTATTTGGGGTTGTTCAGCATCATTGAAGTAGTGGAAATGCAGTTTGGCTCCATGGTTTTCAATTAGTCTGAAATAGTATTGCTCAACCGGCATGCTGTACTCGAGGTAAGCAATATTGTCAAAGTGTTTTTCATAGATGGGGTTGTATCCATTGATCGAATAGGCATATTCAAGGATATCGCCTTTCCGGATATCACGCAGGTTGACATAGGCAGTAAGATAGCCATCGTATATTTTCCGTTCCATATCAGCTTCACGCTGTATGGTTCGGATTTCATGATCCTGCAGTTTGTTAATGGTCTTACCGTTCCTGTGAACGAGTATTTTGTGGAATGATAGGGTCGAATATGAAGGGTCAAATTCCGCAAGGATATCTGACATGTTGCTGATCCCTTCATTGTCGAGAATCCTGATCACATAGCGGATAAATTGTGATTGTTCTTCAATATTGATTTGCCTTTCAACCAACTGGTAGTAGAATCCACCCGAAGATTCTGACTCACCGGGCAGGGCATCCATGGCTGCATTAATGGTCGATACCCAATTCGGAATCGGTTTCGTATCAACAAACCGGGTTGGTTCTTTGGCTCATTTTGGCATGGGCAGGCAAGAGCAGAGTCCCATAGTTACAAAGGTAGGAATAATTCACCGATTTGCTATTCGGGTGAATAAAAGGCCTATGCTGCGGATTCAACTGTCGCGTGCGACGGAGTTATTGCTTAAGTTATCAATAAAACCTCCAACGAGGTTTTTAAATTCTGGGCTTTCCTGGCAATAAAAAGAAAGCCGGTCGATTAAGACCAACTGTCCCGATTGGTGAACCCGGCAGGACTCGAATGCTGACGCTTGCGGTCAGCACCCTGAAATAAAAAAACCACCCCGGATCGAGGTGGCTGCTGTGAACCCGGCAGGACTTTATTCGGACAAATT
>JARRQC010000357.1:0-3354 GCA_037382165.1 bacterium
TTCGGTGAAATACCGCTACCAACGTCCAGCACATTCGGGTCAAAGATCTCAATACCCTCTGCATTGTACCAGGTATACCCATCTCGATATCCTGTGATAAAAGAAGGATCGTCCACTTTGTTGACGTACACAACATAATCATCCCCGATATTATTCGGATGCGAAACGGCTTGCCCCTGAAGTTCTGTAACCTGCCCGGCACTTTCCGTAGGATATAATACGAACGGATCTTTCAGCACTTCCTGATTGGCATCAAACCTGTCAACACGAACCCCGATATTGAATACGAGATCCCGGAAGGCAAATTGATCCTGGATATAACCTGCCATATAAATGGGCCGGTAAGCACCGATCGGTCGTGTTGCGTTTCCTGCTTCATCGGTTTCTTCCAGGAAATCAGCCAGGGAGGGTTGCCCGTTTAATTTCTCACCGGTATAGCTGAAACCGTTATAGTTTAAATAATTGAACCCTTCATTCCATAATTCATCTGCTGAAAACATTCCGATATCCCATCCTCCCTTTAAGACAGCTGTATGCATCTGACCGAACCGGTCATAATATTGCATCTCATTTGTCTCAGGATCGTAGGAATCGGTGAGAATGAAATCGGTTCCATCAACTGGAAGTCCCAATGCTTCCCGCAAACTTATATCGAAATAGCGCTGTGAATTACCATCATATCTGCGATAATAACGAATCGTGTCAACATATCCGTCGTACTCTACGGCCACCGGGTTATCGACATCCAGCTCCCGGATATGGAAATTGGCCAAACCACGCATCTGTTGCCAGAGGGTGGTAGCTCCAAAGTAATTGATGCTACTTAGAACGCGTTGCTCATACTGGAACCCTAGTTTAATCGCATGATTCTTGATATCCAGCGAAGCATCGATACGGATGCCATATTGGTCATTGTCATATTTTGAATAACCTGACTGGTTTGTTCCGGCAGTCTGGTAGATGCCGTAAATACTGCTGGGCACATCGCCATTCAACAGTCCGCCACCGAATTGTATCTGGTCAAAATTTTGGTAGTGACCAGTCGGATCATCGGGATAGATATTATAATAAGCGGTGGTATGCTGGGCGATCAGTGGATTGTAATTCCTGGGGTCCCATTCAACAAGGGTATCAAAATCCCATGAATTCAGTAACCATACATCCTCATAATAGACGCCGTTCACTGTATCGCTTCCCAACTCGTAGGTAGGTGTTTTATAAGTCGTGAATTTACCCAGGTATCCATATTCAAAAAGGTTTTCGAAGTGGTTGGGGTCACCTGTACTACCCTGGTCCTTGCTGTAGTCAATCTGGATAGCATAAAAGAAATTGCGAAATACCGATGAGCTTTCAGAACCAGGAAATCGTTGGGTACTGACGGTAAGTGTTCTCTGACGTCTTTATTTCCCTGAAATCGTCAGACCTTAAAAACTCGGAGCTCAGGTAAGTACCTGTACCCGAGCCGGTTGGAACGAGAGGGTTTTGTTCAACATAACCAAGTACATCTTCCTTCGTAGTTGTATAGCCAATAGCAGAAGGTGCCCCGTCTTCTGTAAAGATAATGTCACCGGCGATGAAGAAACCCAGCAGTGAGGTATTATTCTTGTTTTTACCGCGGATCAGCGGCCCCATGATATTGAAGCCGATCCTGTTATGTCCGAAGGCATCGAGATACTGTGAAGTTTCCAATTCGACACCGGCGTTGAACCGACGGGCAGGCCCCTTGGTGGTCACGTTGATAATACCAGAAGTTGCATCACCGTACCTGGCAGGAACTCCACCCAGGATAACGTCTACCTGTTCGATAGCTGCCTGGGGAACCGTGGTAACTCCAATGACACGAACACCATCGATAAACGTAGCGGTAGCCTCGGTACGTGCACCACGTACAGAACCCCTTTCACCGTCCTCTGAAAATACACCCCCAACGGTTGTCGCTACAGCATTGGCATCACGTTGAGGCATTTTAGCGATTTCCTCAGCAGTAACCGTAGCACCACTGGCCGTCTGGTCCTTGTCGATCAGCGGTACCTTATAGTCTACCACCTCGACAGTTTCCAGGGTTTCTGTCGTTGCCTCCAGTTCGATATCAAGGAATCTGATCCTGTCGGCTCCAATGGTAACTCCCTGGATCACTTTGGTTTTGTATCCAACAAAGGTGGCTTTCACATCAAACTTACCCGGAGGTATGGGTTTGATAGAATATTTGCCGTCAAAATCGGATGAAGTACCTCCGACCTGTGACCCTCTATTTTCTACGACGATATTGGCAAATGGGATTGGCTCTCGCGTGTCCTTGTCGATAATTGTCCCCTGTAACGCACCCTCCTGGGCAAAAACGTAAATACCGGCGAATAGAATAACGCCAAGCGTGAGGAGTAAATTTCTTATCATACCTGCTTAATTATTTTCTACAAAATCCTGCTTTATATCATGCATTAAAAAGCCGGTAAAAATATTAATTTTACCGTACTTATTAACATTTATTAACAACATTTTCTTCCTTCAGAAATAACGTCTGTTCAGTATCTCTGAATAGATCACTGCTTTCCGAAGGTCAAACCGCGGCTTCTTCTTAGTTGGTTTTAGATGGGTACGAAGTTCCTCCTGAAGTTTTGTTTCCGGCTGAGCCGAAGGTTTATCATAGACCTGATCAGGTTTCAAATAGTTGCTTTCAACATCATAATCAAAGCTGTTTTCAACTGCCATGTCATCATACGAGAACACCTTCTCCGATTCCATTTCATTGGGTTCAGCCACGGAAGGCGGTTTGTTATCTTTTTTAATTTCTACCTGTTCATAGGGCACTCCCTGCTCTTCCTCCTCCTTCATGAGGTTTTCCAGGAAATTGTCAAAAATACTTGAAGATTCTTTCTTTGCCGGCTGAGGTTCAGCAGCAGGTTTACCGGCCTTTTTCTTTTTTTGCGATCCCTTGTAGATGGAAAAAACAAGCCAGATTATACCAATGATGATATAAATGAAATCCTCTATCGATCCTTTGAATATCATATCCCCAAGCTGATAAATTTTCTTTTGGCTAAAATTAGGAATTTCTTGAACATAAACTAACTCAATTTTAAAAGTAAGCATATAATAATGATCCACTATCCATTGGTAAATCTATATTTCTGACTATGAATTCCAAAAGCTAATTTTGACAGAATATAAATTACCCTGGCGACAATACGGGAAAACTCAGGTGGAAGCTTTTTTACTCAGCCTGAGAAGAAAGACGATCTCATAGGCAGTAAAGATCAGGTAAAAGGCAAAGAATGTGATGATAAATGCCACGGCATCCTCACGGTTGAGCCAGGCATAAATGAAAATGATGATCACGTAAAGGAAGAGCTTGCC
>JARRQC010000358.1:0-1200 GCA_037382165.1 bacterium
ACCGTCTCGACCGCATCCTTAAATCGGAAGGGAAATCGCCCGACGATTATAAACTGGCCAAGCAGGCCGATTTTTTAATGACCTTTTATAACCTGGGTACGGCAAAGACCATGGAAACCATTGGTGAGCTGGGCTACAAACTTTCAAAGGAAAGCCCCAGGATCAATTTCGATTACTACCTGGCACGGACCTCGCATGGTTCCACCCTCAGCCGCCTGGTGCACGCCAGGCTGGCATGGGAAATGGGACTGGGCGACCAGGGATGGGATCTTTTTACCGAAGCATTGCGAAGCGACCTGGTAGATATTCAGGGAGGTACCACCGGGGAAGGAGTTCATTGCGGGGTGATGGCCGGCACCGTGTATGATGTGCTGGTGAGTTTTGCCGGCTTGAACCTGGGAGGCGATGTTCCGGTGCTGGACCCCAGACTACCCGGACACTGGAAAGGACTGGAATTCAGCTTCAATTTTAAAAGCATGGATTTTTTAGTTTCTATTAACAAACAACAAATTAAAATCTCCGGTAAAAACCTGGGAAAGCAAAAGATAAAGTTTAATCTTTGCGGAACCGAGGTAGAACTATCTGATGGAAAGCCAGTTTCCGCCAGGCTAAACTAAATACCTAGAACCTATGTTAGGAGATGTACTGCTTATCAATGATATGCACAAAGAGGCTGCCCAGGCCATTTGTGAAAAGGTATTGGCCGACAGGGAAACCAAAGAGGAACGGTACCGTTATGTGGTTGGGATATCCGGTGAATCCGGATCGGGGAAATCTGAACTTGCCCATACCCTCGGGATGAGTTTGAAACAACACCATATCCGGGTGAAGGTGATCCACACCGATAATTATTACAAGATCCAACCCCTGTTAAGAGAGGAATGGCGCCGGAACAAGGGCTTTGATCAAATTGGTATCAATGAATATGACTGGATCAAAATCAGAAAAACACTGCGTGACTTTCA
Source organism: bacterium (assembly GCA_037382165.1). Classification (GTDB taxonomy): domain Bacteria; phylum Bacteroidota; class Bacteroidia; order Bacteroidales; family F082; genus JAADID01. Next base: position 966 of record JARRQC010000358.1, read on the forward strand.
GGAGGAGCAGGAATGCATGATCCCCTGTATTGATCTGATTCCGGAGCAGGTAGATAAATTGATTACGGATTTCAGCAAGGTGGATCTCCTGATCCTGGACGGACTCTATGCGATCAAGGCAGATGATCTGGACCTGCGTGTTTTTATCGATCTTACCTATCATGAAACAAAGATCAACCAGATCATCCGGATGAAAGAAGCACTGAGCGATTTTCGACTGGGGATCCTTGAGCGG
>JARRQC010000358.1:1265-3482 GCA_037382165.1 bacterium
CTATGGCGGATCTTGTCGTAGACAAATCTTACCAGGTGGTGACCATGGAAGAACATGTCACCCGGGATTAGCCAGCCTGAATGAAACTACCCAGGATCTTATACGTGGATGACGAAGTCATCAATCTGGAATTGCTCCAGCTCACCTTTATCAACGAATTTGAGGTCCTTGGTGCCGATTCGGCACAGGAGGGTTTCCGTATATTGAAGCAGCATCCGGATATTCATGTGGTCATCTCTGATCTGAAGATGCCCGAGATGAATGGACTGGATTTTATCAAAGAGGTCAAGCAAGAAGATCCGGGAAAGGTCTGCATGCTGTTAACCGGCTTCATGGAATCGGACGTGATGCTGGAAGGTTTTAATAAAGAGCTTATATTCAGGTATTTGATGAAGCCCTGGAGTAAAGATCAGCTCCAGGAAATCATTATGGAGGCTCTGAGACGCTAAGATTTGGGAAGCATGATATCAAAAATAACCAGGCCTTTTTCATTTCGGGCTTCAATCCAGCCTTTGTGCTCCTTGATGATCATATAGCTGATCGCCATTCCCAGGCCCTTTCCGCTACCCGAATCATTAATGGTATAGAAGGGATCATAGATTTTCTTCAGATCCTGTTCCGGGATGGGAGGACCGCTGTTTGAAATGGAAATGCAGCTAAACTTCCTGTTATCCCTGTTGGTCTGTTCGGCGGTGATCTCAATAATCTTATTTTTGGTCTGATCACTTTTTTCAAGAACCTGTATGGCATTCAGAAGGATGTGGATAAATACCTGTTGAAGCTGCTCGTCATAGCAATATATAATGGTCCCTGGTGGAATATTTTTCCTTAGCTGGATATTTTCCGGGATGGTTTTTTCAAGATTCAGCATCGTGGAATAAAGCAGTTCCTCCAGGTCATGATATTGCCTGTCTGCCTTACCCGGGTTTGCAAAAAATTTCAGGCTGTTTACGATATCCGTAACCCTCTGAACGCCTTCCAGGGAGTTATCCATGATCCTGTCCAACTGTCCGTATATCTTTTTCTTTTCCGGGGACAGTTCCCCTTCCAGTTTCAGCAATTCATTTTTAAGCGTTCCGGCTGCATGAATACCTCCTGAGATGAAGTTCATCGGATTGTTTATCTCATGGGCAATCCCTGTGGTAAGCACTCAAGGGAAGCCATCTTTTCCGTCTGAATCAATTCATCCTGCTGCCGAAGCATAATTTGCTCATACTGGTAATTCTTGGCAAAAACCAGTCCCAGAGCCAGATTCACAAATACATAAATTATGACAGGTATAAGACCATAATAAAAGCGGTTCTCCAGCACGATCGGTACGATCTTCTCACTGCCCTCGCTCAGTTGAATCATAAATCCAGGGATAAATATGGCCAGCAGAAGGTAAGCTGCCAGGGTAATAATCAGTGCGGGTCTGTCCCGGGAAGTATGCAGGATAAAGTGCGGTGCCAGTGAAAGGGCAATGGGTACGTAGGGAAACCAGAAATAGAACTCGTCGCTGGAAAGCCGGGTGATTATAGGAAGGATCAGCAGGAAAAAGGGAAAGAGGGTCAGCATCATGAACTTTGCCAGAATGATCAGCCTGAAGCGGACCAGCAAAAGTTGCACAATGTTCAGTAAGATCAGGAAATGGTACCTGTATGCCATGGGAATGAGCGGTTCATCAGCAATGTGAAGCAGGATCACTATTGTGGAAAAAAGCACTATGCTGAAATAGCATAAGTAGATCAGCGACAGGACCTCCCGGTCCTTATCAAAGCTGTAGCCCAGGCCCAGTTGCTTGATGAAGGATGACCGCATTACAATAAATTTACGACAATCGTTCAATAATTACCTATGAATTACGTTTTGTTTGATAGAATGAGAATGTAAGGCGGGAAGTGTACATGGAGCATTTATGACCGCCGGAATGTACTATTAAATTGAAAAATAAGAAGGTATGAATAAAAGAAAAGGATTTGATATTTTCAGACTTGTGGCGGTATTTATCGCTGTATCCCTTTTAGCTATAAACACATCCTGTGATAAGGAACCTGTGGCGGATCGTCCTGAACTTCCACCGGTGGAAAGTCTGATGATGGATTTTTCTGCCTTTTCCGGACCAGCCAGTGCTACAAAAGCCAGCGGTGAGCCACATTTGCATTTCAATTATGCTTTTAGTTCCCTTGTATTCTGGAGTGGCGCCTCTGCTGTGACCATGGCACTTCCCGTAGCTGC
>JARRQC010000359.1:0-2209 GCA_037382165.1 bacterium
GGCGGTAAACCATACGGCTAGCGCGTTAATGAACGGCCAGCGTGAAATTACCGAAGGGATGATGAATGCTGTTGAGGTGGCGATCCGTGCTTACGATCCCTGCCTCAGCTGTGCTACGCATGCGCTGGGCCAGATGCCACTTGAAATTACAATGATACACAATGAAAATAAAATTATTGACCAAAAAATGAAGTAGTCATGAATTCAAAAATTAAAGTTCTCGTTTACGGTTACGGCAATCCTGGTCGCCAGGATGATGCCCTCGGTATCGAAATGGTAAAGAAAATTGATGAATGGGTGGAAGAGCACCATATCACCAATATCGAAACCGATACCAATTTCCAGTTGAATGTGGAAGATGCCGAACTGATCTCGAAAAAAGATGTCGTCGTCTTTGTGGATGCAACAAAGGAAGAGGAAGTGCATGAATTCAAATTTACGCACCTCGAATCTTCCCCATCCAAAATCGATTTCACCATGCACGCAGTTTCACCTGAGTACGTGCTGCATGTTTGCCAGGATCTCTTTAAGAAAACCCCAAGAACATGTGTTATGGCGATAAAAGGTTATGGCTGGGAGCTTGAGGAAGGACTAACTGACAATGCCAAATTGAACCTTGAGCAGGCCTTTCAGTACCTGACAAGAAGACTGGAGGCTTATATGGAGACCAAGGTCCATTATCCGATAAGCATGTTGTAAACATGAACCTGTCAACGTCCTACATGGGGTTGGAGTTAAAAAACCCCTTTATTGTCGGAAGTTCAAGGATTTCAGGAGATAAGCGGTCAATTCGCCAGTGCATCGATGCAGGCGCCAGTGCGATTGTGCTCAAGTCGATCTTCGAGGAACAGATCACCCTTGAAGCAGAGTCCAAACTCAGGCAATTCGGCATGGGCGATTACTACTACTGGTTCCCCGAGGCGCAGGAAAAGGTAATCGGACTGTCGCTGGAAGCCAGGCTGAAGAAATATCTTGAATTCGTGGGTGATATAAAGGCGGAAAGTGATGTGCCGGTTATTTCCAGCATCAATTGTGTCACTCCCGATAAGTGGCCCAGGTTCGCAGCAGCGATACAGGATGCAGGCGCCGATGCACTCGAATTGAATATCGCCATCCTGCCCTTTGATACATCTAGAAATAGCCTTGATATTGAGAAGCTTTATGCTGAAATCGTGAAAGCGGTCGTCAAGGAAGTAACCATTCCTGTCTCGGTGAAGCTGGGTTATTACTTCACAAATTTATGCCATATGGCTGAGGAACTGGTTCAGTGTGGTGCGTCTGGACTGGTGTTGTTTAACCGTTACCTCAGGCCCGATATAGATATCCGGAACCTGCATGTCATTGCCGATGATTACCTGAGTAAACCGGAAGAAACCAATGTGCCCTTACGCTGGATAGGTCTGATGACCGGTAAGAAATTAGCCTGCGACCTGGTCGCGTCAACAGGCGTGCACTCCCATGAGCAGGCCATCAAGCATCTTCTTGTTGGGGCAAGTGCCGTTCAACTGTGCAGTACCCTTTATATTCATGGGAATCATGTGATCAAAGAGCTGGTGGAGGGTCTGGAAAAGTGGATGGAGCAGCACAGGTTCCGAACGCTGGATGATTTCCGCGGAAAATCATTGAACTACCAGACGGTTGAAGTTTCATTCGAACGGGTTCAATTCATGAAAAGGGATTTTGAGTGATTTCATTTTGGTTAATTAATGGGAAGCCTGTCTCTGAAGAGGCAGGCTTTATTATTTAAAACGTAAAACGGTTGTAACAGTCGAAAATCTTAATCGTTTCCCAGCTTATAGCTGATGCCGGCATTGATTTTTGTGATCTGAATCCATTTGGACTCAATCTGGGGGTCTTCAAAAAGATTACCCATGCTGTAAGAAAAACCGAGATTAAGGAAAATGTCGAGTTTCCGGGTTATGTGATAAGCTCCTCCGACCAGTATATTGAAGCCGATATCATTGCTGTTGAAATTCCACACCTGGAATTCTTCCTGGCGTGCCGAATCAGTATTTGTTCTGGCGATGCCTGTTGTCGTCCCGTCAAGTAAAAAAGTATTGTACCCCTGGTTGAGCATGGTTCCCGAAAGGTCGATTCCCTGTTCCGGATCAAAATAATATAACTCGGTTCCCTTCATGGAAGAGTTCAGGTAAATGGAATAATAAAAGTTAACCTGTATCGTGACGCTGAATTTTTCAGATCCCTTTAC
>JARRQC010000359.1:2229-5618 GCA_037382165.1 bacterium
ACAGGTAAGATTTAATGACATCACTGGTGTCGGAAAGTAAGAATGTGCCCTGCGTGAAGTAATTGAACTTTCTGTTGTCATATGACAGCCCGGCTTTCAGCTTAAAGCTGTTTGATACATAGTAATCAACAAAAGCACCGGCGGTAAAACCCACTTTTCCCCTGGCTTCATATTCATAAAAGGGTGAGAAGTTCTGAATATTGGTAAATTGAATACCCCCTTCCGCTCCGATGTAAAAATTCCCCTTTCGGTTGATGGATTCATCGAACTGAGCAAAAAGCATGGCCGGAAGGAAAAAGGAGATGACAAATGCTACGAAAAAAATCCGTTTCCGAAAAGATGGCCTCATGTTCATTTGCTTACCAGGTGTTCCATATCCAGAATACGCCGACAAATATAGCGATTCCCCCGGCCAGCCCGTTCACAAGTTTAAACAGGTAATCTTTACTGAACCTATGGCTATAATGCCCGATAAAGCCAAGCAGAATGGAAAAAAGAATCATGGCAACCACTGTTCCTGCACCAAATCCGGTCAGGTATAAGCCGGCCTCAAAGCTACTTCCAAAGGCCAGGGTGGGTAACATGTGGAAAATATGTGAAAAACCTGCCAGGCCATGCAGGATGCCTATCCCGAGGGCTGCCAGGTAAGTTTGTCTTTCCGTCTGCATGTGTGTGTGGAGGTGCTTTCCCGTGGTTTCGTGTTCATGAGCATGGGTATGTACATACGCATTGCCCTGGTTGTCACGGTGTACATGCATATGTTTGTGACGGGTTTGCTGATGCAGACGGTACAGCCTCAGGAAAGACCAGCAACCGATGAGGATCAGCAACAGTCCGACGATTTTTTCACTGTGCGCGGAGATCAGGTCAACAGGTAACAGTTCCCTGAAGAAGAGGAACAATACCCCGATTAAGAGCATACCGACAAGGTGTCCGATTCCCCACGACATGCCGATCATCCACGGTCTGAATTTGGTGTTGATAGCCAGTGGGGCGACAGCAGCCAGGTGGTCAGGACCCGAAACGACATGTATGGTGGCGGCTATGAACCCAAACAAGAGCGGGAATTGTGCTATTGCTCCATCCATATACCTGAGTGTTTAAAGCAAATATAGGCCAATTGCCCTACCGGTGAATCCCGGTTCGCTATTTATAACCATGTGAAATAAGCATCAAATGTTTACTTTTGAGCTGGCATCCCCTTCAAATGAAACGGTATCTTATTCACCTGGCATACAACGGCAAGAATTATCATGGCTGGCAAGTCCAGGAAAATGCCCATACCGTCCAGGCGGAGGTGAACGAAAAGATATCCTTGCTTCTGAAAAGCGAAATCAATGTTGTGGGTTGCGGAAGAACCGATACAGGTGTGCATGCCCGTGACTTTTATGCCCATTTCGATCATGAAGTGCCGATACCGGATCCGGATGAACTGGCTTACCGGCTTGATCAATTCCTTCCGGGCGATATCGCCATTTGGAATGTGAAGGAAGTCTCACCGGATATCCATGCACGGTTCAGCGCTGTATCACGTACCTATGCCTATTATATTTCAACCAGGAAAGCGCCTTTCCTGGAAGGGCAATGCTATGTTTATACCGGTCCGCTGAATTTGGGTGCCATGTCTTCATCCTGCAAATACCTTTTCCCCTATACCGACTTCACAAGTTTCTCAAAATTACATACCCAAACCGCAACGAATAATTGTACGGTCACCCGTGCGTCCTGGGAAAAAGAGGGGGGGATGCTCATCTTCACCATCACCGCAGACCGTTTCTTGCGCAATATGGTCCGCGCCATCGTGGGCAGCATGATTGAAATTGGCAAAGGGAAATTGAAGCCCGATGACCTAGGCCATATCATTGAAGCCAAAGACCGTTCCACTGAAAATATTCAACGTCCGCAATATACTGCTGCTCATTCTGGCGCTTAACCTTGCCCTGGCTGCCGTTTATTTCATGGCACATCCTGACGATTCCTTCTGGAAGAACCTGTGGGAATACCTCGGTTCATCAGTCTTTATGCTGGTTACAGGTTCCCTGTTGATCCCGCTGTTGCTTTCCCTTTTTGAAAAACAATACAATTTCATAGAAAACATCCAGCGCCAAAGAGAAGAAAGGAGAAGGCAGCTTGAAGAACAACGGCGGGAGCAACGACAGCAGGCGATTAATGAAACGATTGCCATGTGGCAGCAATTATACAACCAGACCAGTGAGGTGATCTTCTTCGACCTGGAAAAAGATGCGGATAAACTGAACGGACTGATCATCAGAATGATCAATTTCACCAGTACCGCGGAACATATAGTGAACAAGTGGACACACCAGTTCCCGGTACTGGAACCGGAAGACCACGATGTTTTTCTCGAATTTATCAATATCATTTACCAGTCGAGCCTGACTACCGTCTATTACATAAAGAACAAAAAGGAAAAGAAGGAGGTTAAAGCCCTCCAGGAGATGTTGTTTATGATACAGGACCAGTTGAAGAATATTGCCAATCACCGGATCATCAACACGCTAAAGTATGCCGCCAGGGTGATTGAGTTACAGGAATCCGATGCATCTGAAGCAGAGATCATGAAAGCCAGGAACCTTTTGGAGACTGAAATAGATATCCTCCGTAACTGGGCAAGGGCGATTGCCGGGATCAGCGACAAGTACGACAATTTTATGGCTCCCGCGAAAGGTGACCATATTGATAAGGTCAGGGCAATGGGAAAGAAGATACAGGAATGGCTGAGAGAGGATAAAGCAAGGTATGTGTACCAGCATGAAGATTTCCGGACATTCGAAGAGCAATTCAACAACATTACTTTGGAGGAAAGGCTGACCAGTATCCAGGTTCCTTATTCGAAAGCGTATATTGAGGCGCTGGCTGACTGGTTATCATTCGAATCTGCCTGCGATTATCTCTACAGCAAAGCACACGGCATCTGGTAAAATTAAAGGCAGTTTTCCTGCTGCCTGATAAATGAGGTGATCTCTATCGCTTCAACGGCTTCCCTGACATCGTGGACACGGAGGAGATCGGCTCCGTTGAGCAATGCTATGGTGTTCAGTACGGTTGTCCCATTGAGTGCTTCCGACGGTTTGGTATTGATCACCTTGTTGATCATGGATTTACGGGAAATGCCACCCAGTATGGGGAGGTTGTCTGTTCTTAGGGATTCGAGGTTTTTAAGGATATTGTAGTTGCATTGAAGGGTTTTGCCAAAACCAAAACCGGGATCAAGGATAATGTCCTCGACACCCATTTTACGGAGTTCCCTGACACTGTCCTGAAAGAAGCTGCCTACCTCGTCAATGATATTGGAACCTAAGGGCTCCAGCGGCATATTTTCAGGGGTCCCATGGATATGCATAAGGATATACGGCACTTTGAGTTCC
>JARRQC010000360.1:0-3555 GCA_037382165.1 bacterium
CTGGGTGCTGATGTAAGGTGGGCAAGCTGTAATATATTTTCTACACAGGATCATGCTGCAGCAGCGGTCGTTGTAGGTAAGGAAGGTACTGTTGAAAATCCCCGTGGCGCCAGCGTTTTTGCCTGGAAAGGTGAAACGCTGGAAGAATATTGGTGGTGTACCAAACAAGCCCTGAATTTTGGTGATGGAAAAGGACCTGAACTGATCGTTGATGACGGAGGTGATGCGACACTCCTGCTGCACAAGGGGGTTGCCGCTGAAAAAGATCCTTCATTATTGAATGTTCAGGCTTCCAGTGAGGAAGAAGCTGAAATACTCAGCCTGCTGAAGAAAACCCTTGAAGAAGATCCTCAATACTGGCAGAAGGCTGTTGCAGACTGGAAGGGTGTTTCAGAAGAAACGACAACGGGTGTGCACAGGCTTTACCAGATGCTGGAAGAAGGAACCTTACTTGTTCCCGCCATCAACGTCAATGACTCTGTAACCAAATCAAAATTTGACAATCTTTATGGTTGTCGTGAATCCCTTGCAGATGGCATCAAGCGGGCTACAGATGTGATGCTTGCTGGAAAAGTGGTGGTTGTCGCCGGGTATGGCGATGTAGGAAAAGGTTGTGCCAAATCGATGCGTGCTTACGGTGCACGGGTGATTGTTACCGAGATCGATCCGATCTGTGCACTCCAGGCATCCATGGAAGGTTTCAAGGTAACCAATATGGAGGAAGCCCTGGAAGAAGGCAATGTCTTTGTCACGGCTACCGGTAATAAAGATGTGATCACGGCAGAACACATGTCCAGAATGAAATCCGAAGCCATCGTTTGTAATATCGGCCATTTTGATAATGAGATACAGGTGGCTGAACTTGAAAGGTACCCTGGCGTCGAGAAACTGAACATCAAACCCCAGGTTGACAAGTTCACTTTCGAAGACGGACATTCCATTTACCTTTTGGCGGAGGGTCGACTGGTTAACCTGGGTTGTGCCACAGGTCATCCTTCATTTGTGATGAGCAACTCATTTACCAACCAGGTACTGGCTCAGCTTGATCTCTGGAAAAACAGGGAAACCTACAAGATCGATGTATATCGCCTGCCGAAGTATCTGGATGAAGAGGTCGCAAGACTTCACCTTGAAAAGCTGGGTGTAAAATTAACCTCCTTATCCCAGGAACAGGCCGATTATATTGGTGTTAAGAAAGAAGGTCCTTTCAAGCCTGAGCATTACAGGTATTAAGCCTTACTAATATAAATTAGGAAACGGCGGCCAAACTGGCCGCCGTTTTTATTTTCTTTCCGCCGGAATGAATTGAAGAAGTTTACACCGGATCAATTACTGATATAAAGCGTTCCCCCATCATAATATGCATTGTACCTGATGAGTGGGTATACCCCGTCACCTTCAAACAGGTTGCCATCGAGCAGATTATAAAGGGACCCGGTACAGGTGTCCTTGACAAAAGGAAAGTTATTGCCTATGATCAGCCTGGTGCACTGCTGCTGTGCATTACAGCATGCATTCGGATTATTGGGTGGCTGCCTTTCATACTTTTTGCAACCCGGCAGAACCACCGGGAGCAATGCCAGCAATAATATCGCTAAATATTTATGATATGCGCTCACTTCTGCATCTAAACTTGCAGGAAAACGCAATGAAATTGAAATTATTTTGTTTATTCTATGAACCAATCCGATCAACTGTTAATTTTGCGCACTTATGCGATCACCCGGCAAAAATAGAAAGTTATTCATCATCCTTTCCATGGTAGTCATTTTTGCAGGTGCCGGATGCAAGTCAGGTTCTAAAGTTCCCCGTGAGGTCAAACAGGCCGAAAAGGCTGAATTGCAAATGCAGAAGGAAGCCGACAAAGAATATGAAAAACAGGTAAAACGGCACTATAAGATGCAATCCAAACAGTCCAAACAGATCATGAAGGAGATGAAGCGATCCGGAAAGTCAGCCAATAAATCCAAACAAAGGTCTTTTTGGGAACGGCTCTTCAATAACGACTGTAAATAAACCTCCTCTTATCTTCCCTTTTGAACAACTGGCAAGACAACGTGTTTTATGCCCGTTATGATTTTTTAACAAAAACGTAGGAAACTATTAACATAAAAATAGTTTCCTACGTTTAATTATGTCTATATTTGCCGCCCAATTTTAATGGACTAATACTTTACAATGTCATGAGATTATCTGTGAAATACATAATGACGCTGTTGATATCAATAGGTACTTTCAGCTTGCAGGCCCAACAGGTTTACAGGTTTACCCTGAAGCAGGCTGTTGATTTTGCCATGGAAAACAATTACGATGTCATCTATTCAGAAAAGAATATTGAAGCCGCCAAGCAACAGATGCGGGAAGCAACTGCCATCGGCCTGCCCCAGCTTGACGGAGCAATGGATTATACCAAGAATATACAACGACCGGTGAGTGTTATCCCCAGTGAGGATTTCCCGGGAGGCCAACCCGGAGATGTTCTTGAAATACAGTTTGGCACCAAGCATAACGTAAATGCCGGTCTGTATCTGAATCAGCTGGTGTTCAGCGGCAAATATATCGTTGGTCTGCAGACTGCAAAGATTTTCATGGAGAAAGCCAATGTTGATTTTTTCAGGGATAAGGTTGCCGTTAGGCAGCAGGTTGCGAATTCCTATTATGATGTCCTGTCGACCAATGAAGCCCTCTGGGTTGTTGACACTACCTTAACGGTCACCCGCAACCTGGCGGAAGAAACCAGGAAAACTTACGAAGTCGGTTTTGCCGAGGATATTGATGTTGACCAGCTTGAGCTGCTTGTCGCTGACCTGGAAGCTTCCAGGGTATACTTTGAAAACCAGCAGAATATAGCGCATGCCTACTTAAAATTCTATCTCGGGCTGTCTGATCTGGATAGCCTCATTTTGGTGGATGATATGCAATCCCTCGTTGATCTGCAGCGCAGTTCTGAATTGATCGCTTCCGAATTCAACTTTGCAGACAATGTGGACTATGCTTCACTCGAGAAGCAGAAGCAAATCCGTTTTATGCAGATCAAGCTTGAAAAAACGGAATACATGCCCACCCTTTTGGCCACCCTCAACCTTCAGACAAATGCGCAAAGGGAAACCTGGGATTTCTTTGAAGGGGGTAAATGGTATCCCAGTTCAGCTTTTGGGGTAAACCTTACCGTCCCTATCTGGTCAAGCGGAGAAAGAAGGGCCAGGGTCAAACAGGCGGAGATCGCCTTTGAGCAGATGGAAATTATGGAGGATCAGCTCATCACCTCATTAAAACTTCAATATCAGACGGCGGCTACGGAATATTACAATGCTTACCTGGTATTTCTGAATAAGGAAAAGGCCAGGAAGGTAGCCGAAAAGATATTCAACACCACCAGTATCAAATTCAGGGAGGGAATGGCGTCAAGTCTCGATATTCTCAATACCCAGAATCAATACCTTGAAGCGGAGCGGAATTACATAGATGCTGCACTTGCCCTTTTGAAAGCCGGGGAAGAACTGGAAAGACTGTTGACCAAAGCACAAATGCCGTAAAAACATGAACGAAAAAAAG
>JARRQC010000360.1:3565-4668 GCA_037382165.1 bacterium
CTATTCCCGCTATGGGATAAAGAGTGTAACCATGGATGATGTGGTCCATGAGGTGGGCATCTCGAAAAAGACATTGTACCAGTTTTTCCGGGATAAATCCGAACTGGTTGCTGAGGTTATCCGTTGTGAAACTTTGATTAAAACCGAAGAGCATGATGAAGCCATCAAAGGCTCGTCAAATGCATTGGAAATGATGCTTAAATTTTATGATTTCCAGGCACAGATGATTCGAGAATCAAACCCTTCTTTACTTTATGACCTGAAAAAATATTACCCGGAAATTCATAAGGATTTTATGGATCATAAAAGAACGATGATCTTCGAGAATGTGATGAATAACCTGGAACAGGGAAAATCGGAAGGGCTGTACAGGAAAAATCTCAACGAAAAGGTGATTGCTACATTGAATCTGCTCAGGGTAGAAGCTTTCATCAATTCGGATACCATCCGGACAGAGGAGGTGCTCACTCCGGAATTCTTCAGAGAAATGTTTACCTATCATATGTATGGTATTGTTAATGAAAAAGGACGAGAACTTTTAGAACAAAATTTAGATAAACTGAAATAAAAAATCCATGAAAAAACTGATTGCAATACTGCTAACGATCGGCGTGCTGACAGCATGCAACAGCGGAAACGATGAACAGGCTATCCGTGATAAGATCGATTCCTACGAGCAAGAAGTAAAATCCCTGAATAATAAGATCAAGGAACTGGAATCCCAGCTGGCAGATGCTGATGATCCTGCCAATGGCAATTTTACCAAAGTAACGGTGATGAATGTCAAAAGACAGCCATTTTCCAAGTATTTCTTAGCAACAGGAGAACTGGAAGCGTTACAGGAAGCATATATTAGTCCCGAGGTCAGCGGCCAGATAACTAATATCCCCGTGGAGGAGGGTGAAAAGGTTAAAAAAGGACAGCTACTGGCCAAACTGAATACCAGTATCGTAGAAAAGAACATCGAAGAGGTCAAAACACAGCTGGAACTTGCTGAGACACTTTACAAAAAACAATCAGAACTTTGGGACCAGGGTATCGGCTCTGAAAGGCAGTACCTGGAAACCAAAAACAATTATGAGAACCTGAAAAACAGGTTGGCT
>JARRQC010000361.1:0-3753 GCA_037382165.1 bacterium
TCTATTTATCCTTTAACAATATGTATGTAGTTTTGCAGGAAATATCTCCCAAATCTTATTTAGTAAATACTTCAAGACAAGATGCTTTCTTTTTTTCCAGATAAAATCACAAAAAAGCAGGCGAGCGACAGTGGGATGGCCATCGTGTTGATATTGCTGCTTATTGGCCTATTTACCGGAAATACTTTGTTCTATAAAATCGCTATCCCTGTACTGGTTCTTAACATGATCTATCCCATGGCATTTTACTATTTTGGTATCTTCTGGATTGGGTTATCAACAATAATCGGAACACTGGTTTCCAAAATCCTGCTCAGTATAGTATACCTGGTTATTGTAGTACCTATGGCCCTGATACGGCAATGGATGGGCAAAGATCCCATGCATTTGAAGCAGTTTAAGAAATCCAGGTCAAGCATTATGAAGGTTAGAAAACACCGGCTTACATCGGAGGATATCATCTATCCCTATTAACAAAATAAAGATCATATGGAGTTTTTAAGCGAATTATGGGGCTTCCTGAAAGTAAGAAAAAAATTCTGGCTTTTACCTATCATCATCATCTTGCTGCTGTTTGGTCTGTTGATCGTCCTGACCTCCGGGTCGGCCATTGCCCCATTTATTTATACCTTTTTCTAGTCCCTTTCCATGAATTCTCAAGCCATACTGGGTATTTCAGCTTATTATCATGATAGCGCAGCTGCACTCATCATTGACGGCGACATTGTTGCCGCCGCGCAGGAGGAAAGGTTTACGAGAAAGAAACATGATTCTTCTTTTCCGATCCATGCAGCCAGGTATGTGCTTGATGAAGCTAAAGTTCACTACAATGATCTGGCGGCGGTATCCTTTTATGACAAGCCGTTCATAAAGTTTGAACGTTTGCTGGAAACTTACCATGCATTCGCCCCCAGGGGGCTTTCTCATTTCCTGACCGCCATTCCGGTTTGGATCAAGGAAAAACTGTTTATGAAAAGCATGCTCAGGAAGGAACTGGCCCGGCTTGGATCAGGAAAGCCGCCTATCCTGTTTCCTGAACACCATTTTTCCCATGCCGCCAGCGCATTTTATCCATCCCCTTTCCGCGAGGCTGCTATTCTGACGATTGATGGTGTCGGGGAATGGGCAACGACAACCATTGGACAGGGAAAAGACAATACAATGGAGATCCTCCGGGAAATGCACTTCCCGCATTCACTTGGCCTGCTTTACTCGGCCTTTACCTATTACACGGGGTTTCGGGTCAACAGCGGAGAATACAAGCTGATGGGGTTAGCCCCCTACGGAGACCCTGAATCGGCTCAGGCAAAGGATTTCAAAGAAAAGATCTATAAGGAGCTGATCGATGTTCGTGAGGATGGAAGCTTCCTCATGAATATGGCCTATTTTTCCTATCCAACAGGGTTCAAAATGACCAACGACAAGAAATGGACAGACTTGTTCGGGATTCCACCCCGTGATCCAGCTTCTGAAATTACACAGGATTACATGAACCTTGCACTGGCCATACAACAGGTGACAGAGGAAATTGTCCTTAAGCTTGCTGAAACTACAAAAAAGCTTACCCGGAGTGATTACCTTGTTCTTGCTGGCGGGGTTGCACTCAACAGCGTGGCCAACGGGAAACTATTGTCTTCGGGCATCTTCAAAGACATCTGGATCCAGCCCGCGGCAGGGGATGCGGGCGGAGCACTGGGCGCAGCCTACCTCGGATGGCATCTATGGCTTAAGAAAAAACGGGAGCCCAAAGAAAATCCGGATGCCATGAAAGGCGCTTATCTCGGCCCTGAATTTAACGAAAAAGACACCCTGGCCGTTATCAGGAAGTATGGTGCCGGGTTCGATCATTACACGGAATTCGATGACCTGACAAAAGTAGTAGCTGAAAAGCTGGATGCAGGGAAGGTCGTCGGATGGTTCCAGGGGAGGATGGAATATGGTCCCCGTGCGCTTGGCAACAGGAGTATCCTTGGCGATGCCAGAAATCCGGAGATGCAAAAGAAAATGAACCTGAAAATAAAATACAGGGAAGGGTTCAGACCGTTTGCACCTACCGTTTTGGAAAAAGATATTGAAAAGTATTTTGAACTTGACAGGCCATCCCCATATATGCTGCTGGTGATCCCTGTCAAGGATTCCCGACTCAATTCCTTTCCTGAGGATTACCATAAATTACCGCTTTACGAGCGCTTATATCATAAGAACCTGACGGGTTACGGGGTGATCGTGAATACCAGCTTCAATGTACGCGGAGAACCTATTGTCTGTACACCGGAGGATGCATTTCGATGCTTCATGCGTACCGAGATGGATTACCTGGTTATCGGGAACTATTTATTTGATAAAAAGAAGCAAACCGTGCTAAGCAAGGAGATCAACCGGGAAGAAACGTTTGTTCCGGATTAATTTTTACGCAGGACGCTATTGATTAACAATAAGCTGTTGCATTCATTGAATTATAACATATCAACCCTCAAGGAGATAAGAAAGTGAAACTTTCAAATCAAAATATCACCCGTTGTACTTGGGATAAGGTATCCTGTTTATGTCGTGAATCAGGGGGTGTATCGAAGGGCCATATCAAATTTGCAGGAGGTCGGTCATGAAGGTTTCTTTCCTTAAAAATCTCGTGCTTGGATTAGGGGTAGCGTTAGTATTCCTGGTTATAATCGAATTGATCCTGATGGCTGCGGGTGTGACCCCCCTTTATGAGCGTACCGATACTTCTGTCGGGTTCTCCGGCTACGCACCCTTGTTTCAGGAACACACCCAGCCGGATGGTACGCGGATTTTAAGCACAGCACACAACAAGATCCAGTGGTTCAACCTGCAAAGCTTTCCGGCCAAAAAGGCGGAAGGAGTTACCCGTATTTTCTGCCTTGGTGGATCAACAACCTACGGGCGTCCCTACGATGACCGGACGTCATTTGCCGGCTGGCTGCGCCGCCTTCTGCCCGAGGTCGACACGAGTCACCGCTGGGAGGTCATCAACGCAGGAGGTATAAGCTATGCGAGCTACCGTGTGGCCCGGCTCATGGAAGAACTCTCGGATTATGAACCCGATCTGTTCATTGTTTATTCAGGACACAACGAGTTCCTCGAATCCCGCACCTACAGGAAATTGCTTCGTGTACCCGGTTTCGTCCGCGGACTTGCCGTGCTGGCATCCCGGACACGGCTCTACAGTGTGCTCTATGACCTGGCAAATAAAAGTGAGGAGGTGTTGCCTACTGAGGTCGATGCCTTGCTGGACCATTCTGTCGGCCCCGAAGACTACCACAGGGATGACGACATGCGTGATGCCATTATTGAAGACTACCGGAAAAGTCTGCTCCGCATGACCCATATCAGTGAACATGCCGGTGCGGATTTGATATTGGTGACACCTGCCTCCAACATCGGAGACTTTGCGCCTTTCAAATCAGAACCCGGTCCGATGCTGAGCGCCATTGATATCAGCAAAGTCGATTCGCTCAAATTCCTGGCTTCAAAGGCACTGGAGGAAGGTGATCCGACACGCGCAGAGAAAATAGCCCTGGAAGCGTTAGCCATAGACGGTCGCGATCCAGAAACACTTTACCTTCATGCGCAAGCGCTTCGAGACCTCAACCGGATAGAGGAAGCAAGAAATGCATTCATCCAAAGCCGGGACGAGGACGTTTGTCCCCTGCGCGCCCTGACGCCGATCTGTCAGATTGCAGCCGATGTTGCACAAACTGAAAACACGGGATTCGTCGACTTTGTAGGCGTCGT
>JARRQC010000362.1:0-3039 GCA_037382165.1 bacterium
CCTACTTCTACATTTCCTGGTTCTCTTTACTCTTTTTAATTTAGATCTGGCCGGACAGGGAAAAATTTCCCTGAGTGGATATGTATCGGATATGCAATCTGTTTACCGTATACCTGACTACTGGTTGTGGGAAAATACCCTCCACAACCGCCTGAATCTGGAGTTTTATCCCACAGACTGGTTATCCGGGACATTGCAGATGCGAAACAGAGCGATCGCCGGAAATACCATCCGGAAAATTCCGGGATACGCTGAGTCCGTAGGCGGGGATCCGGGCTGGCTGGATATGAGCTGGGCCACAGATGGAAACCTGGGCGATAGTGCCGCTTATGTACTGACTTCAGCGATTGACCGCCTGTGGCTGCAATTCACCTTTGGCAACCTTGAGATAAAAGCAGGACGGCAGCGAATTAACTGGGGCCAGACGCTGGTATGGAATCCCAATGATATTTTTAATACCTACTCCTATTTCGAAGTAGATTATCCGGAGCGGCCCGGAAGCGATGCGGTGAGGCTTTCCTATTATACAGGGAACGCCTCCACCCTGGAACTTGCAGCAAAGCTAGATAGTGGCCAGCAGGTCACTGTGGCAGGGTATTTTAGATTTAATACCCTTGGATTTGACATTCAGTTCATGGGCGGCATGTATCAGGCAGAGGATTTGAGATTCGATTATACCTTTTCATCTTCTCTCATGATCCAGCTGGAAGGTCTTTATTCCGGCTTTGCCAAAGAGATGGACCTAAACAGTTTTATGCAGTTCTATTCAGGTAATCTTGATGTGAAAAACCTTGGATTTACCCCGTGGTCTTTTTTTGGAAATGTCAGCTATCCCCTTACTCCTCTGCTGAACGGGGCATTTGCCACCATCTGGTATCCGGATTGGAAAGGGGTTTACCTGGGACCTTCATTCGACTTCTCTTTGAATGACAACATGGACCTCTCGCTGATCTTACAATACTTTACAGCAGAGTTTTAAGACCTGTCCGGGAGCTTAAAACGGTAACACAATACTTTTGGTTTTTTGAGATTCATTAGCGCCAAGATGAAAAAGCAAAAAGCTAAAAAGGACGCTCCTATTATGGGAATGCCCGAGTACCACTGGAACAATCGTGTGGTATTAATCACCGAAGATGAAGAGGTCAATTTTTATTACCTGAAAACACTCCTTCAAAGAGCCGATGCCAAAGTGCTCAGGGCAAAAAACGGGAAAGAAGCAGTGGAAATAATCTCCAAACACAAGGGTGCCATCGATCTGGTCCTGATGGACCTCAATATGCCGGTGATGGATGGGTATGAAGCCCTGCGGATCATCAAATCGCTTCACCCTTCTATTCCCATAATAGCCCAGACTGCATACACAATGAATAACGACCGTAGCAGGTGTCTCGAGGCGGGCTTCAATGATTATATTGCTAAACCCATCAATCGCATGGCCCTTTACCGGATGGTCAACGACAATCTTTCATGAGAGCAGTTATTCAAAAAGTGAGCCATGCTTCTATTATTATTGAAAGAGATACAAGCAGAAAGATTGGTCCTGGACTGGTTGTTCTCCTGGGAATCGAAGAATCAGATGAAAGGGACGATATTCAGTGGCTAAGCAGGAAAATCAGCCGACTGAGGATTTTTAATGACAAACAGGGGGTAATGAATCTCTCCATAAAAGATGCGGGTGGAGAACTCATGATCGTTAGCCAGTTTACCCTCCATGCAAGTACACGAAAAGGAAACAGACCTTCCTATATCAGGGCAGCTTCTCCGGAAACCGCCATTCCTCTATACATGGCCTTTATAAAACAAATGCAGGAGGATCTCGGGAAGCCTGTGGTAACGGGTGAGTTTGGCGCTTATATGCAGGTGAGCCTGACCAATGATGGACCTGTTACCATAAACATAGACACCAAAAACAAGGAATAATGACCATAAAGGAAGCGCAGAAAGTCGTGGATCAATGGATCAATGACTACGGGATCAGGTATTTTAATGAGCTTACCAACATGGCCATTCTAACGGAGGAAGTTGGGGAAGTAGCCAGAATTATGGCCCGCCGCTATGGGGAACAATCCAAAGGAAATGCCAGCATAGAAACCAAAGACCTGGCCGATGAGCTATCTGATGTTTTATTTGTCCTGATCTGTCTGGCTAACCAGACAGGGATCGATCTGGAACTCTCCTTTCAAAAGAATCTGGAGAAAAAAACAGCGCGGGATTTTGACCGTCATCAACAAAATGATAAATTGAAGGATTCAAGTCCTCAATCATGAAAATTCTTTCCGATTTTAACTTGTCTGTCAATCCGGAAGAAGTTAAACAACACCTGGAAAGGTCAGAAGCAAGTATTCCTCACGGCGATCATAAAGAACTGCTTAAACAGATTTTCAGCCTGATCGACCTGACAACCCTGAGTGAAAAGGACAATACCGTAAATGTTACCCGCTTATGTGACAAGGTAAACCACCAGCCGGACGCATACCCTGAAATGCCTTCCATTGCAGCAATCTGCGTTTATCCGGAACTGGTTGCAGTTGTAAAGGAAAAACTTGATAATCCTTTAATTAGCATTGTCTCCGTGGGTGGGGGATTTCCTGCATCCCAGACCTTTACGAATATAAAGGTGATGGAAATAGAACAGGCCATTGAACAAGGTGCTGAAGAAATCGATATAGTTATTCCTGTTGGCAAACTATTGATTGATGAGCTGGAATACATTGATTATGAAATCTCTGTCATCAAACAACGTGTCGGGTCTGTTCACCTGAAGGTAATTCTTGAAACAGGGAGCCTTAATGACTTATCGCTGATAAGAAAAGCTTCCCTGCTTTCAATTGGGGCAGGTGCCGATTTTATTAAAACCTCAACAGGGAAGGTTAGCCCGGGAGCAACCCCTGAAGCCGTGGTAGTAATGTGCTGCGCCATCCGGGATGTATACAAACGTACCGGAAAAAAGATCGGAATTAAACCCGCCGGAGGGATTTCCGATACCCGGACTGCCCTGCTCTATTATCATATTGTGAAGGAAATCCTGGGGGAGGAGTG
>JARRQC010000363.1:0-3042 GCA_037382165.1 bacterium
CATTGAATTCCAGCAACTTTTTGTCTTCTATAAAGGCTTCGAAATGATCATCAATTTTTGTCGGACCCACACCTTCCGGAGTGCCGGTAAAGATCAGGTCCCCGGTTTTCAGCGTGATGAACCGGGAAACATAGGAAATAACGTGATCAAAAGAAAAGATCATATCCCTGCTGTTGCCTTGTTGCCTTAATTCGCCGTTAACCTTGAGTGAAAAAGAGATGTTTTGTAAATCGGGAAATTCATTTTTCGGAATAAAGGTTTGCCCGAGCGGGGCTGACTGATCGAAAGCTTTGGCCATTTCCCACGGTAACCCCTTTTCCTTGCATGTTGCCTGTAAGTCACGCGCTGTAAAATCGATGCCGATGCCTATTTCCTCAAAATACCTGTGGGCGAATTCTTCCTGAATGTGCCGCCCGTTGCGGCTGATCTTCAGCACCAGTTCTGTTTCGTAGTGGATGTCCTCTGAAAAATCAGGATAAAAAAAGGGATTGTGTTTTTGTAGCAGGGAGGTGTCCGGTTTCATGAAAAATACCGGCTTTTTGGGAACCGGGTTTTTCAGTTCCCTGGCGTGGGCCATGTAATTGCGTCCGATACAGATGATCTTCATTTTATAAAGTCTTGATTGATTACGTTATATTAACTGGATACAGGTCATACATTCGCCTGATTCTTCATCCTGAATTTGATACTTGTCATCAATTTCTTGGTATACAACGGAAAATCTGCATTCAATATCCAGTTGTAATAGGAGGGCTCATTGCGAAATACCTCCTCCACGGTTTTCCCTTTATGCTTACCAAAATTAAACGTTTCCTCTCCCTTTTCATTGAATATGACCTGGCCCATCAGGTCCGCATTTCGATGATGGGTGGAAAAATGATGCAGGGCATCCATATCGTTTTTAACCGGTTTGACTTTCTTTCCTTTACGGTCTGTAATCTCGGTTCCATCATACCTGTCAAGCTGTGCCTTGAGAATTTCATAGGTCGCCTGAACATCAGCCGCTGCGGAATGCGCATCCAGTAATTCCTTTCCGAGGTAAAAACGGGAGGCAGCGGTGAGTGTTCTGGGTTCCATCTTCATGAAAATATTTTGCACATCTATCAGCTTCCTGTTTTTGATCTCAAAATCCACATCCGAGCGAAGGAACTCCTCGACCAGCAGGGGGACATCAAATTTGATGACATTGTACCCGGCCAGGTCGCAATGATCAAGGAATTTGCTTACATCCTTCGCAATCTGCTTGAACGTCGGCTTATCCGCAAGATCTTCATTCGTATAACCATGAACGCTTGTCGCTTCTGCGCTAATGGGATATTCCGGATTGACCAGCCAGGTTTTTGATTCCGGATTTTGGTTGGGAATGATCTTTAAGATACTTATTTCAATGATCCTGTCTTTCGCGACATTCAGGCCTGTCGTTTCGAGGTCAAAAAAGGCGATGGGACGTTTCAGGTTTAAATCCATGCTGATTGGGTTACAGGTTTAATTTCAGGAGCTTTATAAATAAAAAAGACGGATTGAAAAACCCGTCTTATGTCTTATTTCAATGAATCATCAAATGGTCGTATTCTCATCAAAATTCTCCAGCAACTCTTTGACACGTTTCAAATACATGCCTCCGAGTGCGCCATCGACGATACGATGATCGTAAGCCAGCGACAGGATCATAATATGCCGGATGGCTATCACATCACCCATTTCTGTTTCCAACACCACCGGTTGTTTTCTGATCGCGCCGATACCCATAATGGCTACCTGCGGCTGATTGATGATTGGAGTTCCGGTAAGGCTGTCAAACGATCCGAAATTCGTGGTGGTAAATGTAGCTCCTGCGATATCGTCCGGATCAAGTTTGTTTGCCCTGGCCCTTGACGCGAGATCATTGACTGCTTTTACCATACCCAGCAAGCTTTTTTCGTCTGAATTCTTCACGACGGGAACAATAAGGTTACCGTCAGGAAGGGCAGTAGCCATGACAATATTAACATTTTTGCGGTAAATGACGCCCTTGTTTTGACCGCTTTAATGCTGATCGCGACGGTGATCGTAACCGCCTCCAAACCGGCGATTCTCTATTTATTGCGCGAATTCGAGATCATCGATAAACGAGGTGACGTGGGGTGAAACCTGCTTGGACATCACCATGTGGTCCGCGATAAGCTTGCGCATACGGTCCATTTCCACCACCTTGTCGCCTGCAGAGGTGTCAACAGAAGGTGGTTTGATGGCAGGTGCAGCAGATTTTGCAGGTGCCGAACCACTTTTTCTCTTTTCAAGATAATCCAGCACATCGGCTTTGGTTACCCGGCCGTCTTTGCCGCTTCCATTGATCGAATCAAGTTCTGCGACAGATATGCCTTCAGTTTTGGCAATGCTTTTCACCAGCGGCGAATAGAATTTGTCACTATCAGAGAAATCTTTTTCAGCCTGAGGTTCTGGTTTGGATTCCTTTTTTTCTCCGGTTGAAATGCCACCGGCTTCCTCAACCTCTTTCTGGATGTTTTCTGCTTTTGCCTCCGTCGAAGGTTCTTCTTTTTCGGTCTTTTGCTCAGCAGGTTCTTCCTTAGCGGGTTCCTCACCTTCACCTTCTATTTCAACGATGGCAATCACTTTGCCGACGGCCACTACATCGCCTTCATTAAATAAAGTTTCCGCAAGTTTGCCTTCCACCGGGCTGGGAATCTCAGAATCTACTTTGTCCGTTGCGATCTCCACGATGGAATCGTCTTCTTCCACCGTATCGCCAACATTCTTTACCCAGCGGGTGATGGTCGCTTCTATGATACTTTCACCCAGCTTGGGCATTATAATTTCAAATTTCGCCATTTGGTATTGTCAGTTATGTAACTGCTTTTAATACTATTCAGAACAATATTGTGAACCTGATGGTTCAGGAGGTGCAAAAATAGGTAAATTTTATATTGTGATCCGGATACCCAGTAACGGTATGTTTTGATTGACCCGGATCAACCGGATCATTCAAACTCCTGTGTTTTTTGGTTTCGGTTTTCAGAAGGATAATAAGAGTTATTTAGGATC
>JARRQC010000364.1:0-2937 GCA_037382165.1 bacterium
ATATGAACAGCACGATATTCAGATATCAGGAATACCTGGATTGGTTGGATAAAAACCTGAAGCAAAAGGAATGACTCCTCAAGCAGGAATAGGAAAAGGACCGGATTTTTTATAGCCAGCCGCTCAGCAACAATAATCCGGTTGCTTGTTACACCCCTGTGAATTAATAACCAATCCGGGCACGGACCATCCAGCGCTTTAAACGCTCAATTCGCTGCATCGAATCTCTCAAGCCTCCTATCTGAATACTTTGACTAAAAAGTATTGCTGCCGCCTTAAGCCGTCTTTCCATTCGTGGATGGTGGCGAAGTGGTCTTGCCTGAAGTCGGCGTGCTTTTGGCAGATCTGGCGGAAGCGGGCTTGCCCGGAGCTGTTTTAGCCGGAGCAGCGGTGTCTGGTTTCGTTTTTGGGGATGCAGGTTTTCCCTTTTCTGCAGAAGAGGGTTTCCTGCCTGCAGAAGTTTGTGCTTCTTTTTTAACTGGTTTTTCAGCCTCAGGTTCGGCAGGTGGCACATACAGCCTCGCTTTGAGATAGGCGTTATAGAACGTTTTTTGGTTATCTCGGAACAGGTGAATCAGTTTATCCATTTTCTTCTTCAACAGAAGTTCATTCTCACGGATCCGCTTGACCAGCTTGACTTGGCATTTTTTCCTGTGGAGGGTAGCATCGAAATATTCATTAATGGCCCCCTCAAAATTTTCCACAGCTGTTTGCAGTTTCGCCATCACCGGTTCAGTCAGGCCATAGTCCGAAACTGGATGGATCGCTTCTTTTTTAGCTACTTTCTCGCCGATTTCCATCATCTTTCGGGTTGATTCATGAAGTTTTTTCGAATACTTAATCAATTCGGCGGAAGAAAGTTTTTTAATATCACGCAATTTCCCTTTTAGCAGGTTTCCGAGCTTGCGGTCACCTATATCGGATGCATAGACGGACAAGGCACTAGAAATGGGAAATACGCGTTCAATCAATTGATCTTTGGCCGCTTTTCTCTTCTCTTTCAAAGGGGCCAAATCTTCATCAAGAACCAGGCAGTAGTTCTCAATTTTTTTCAAATTCAGTACATACCTGTCATACTGAGATTTCAAGGCCGGGAGATGCTGCCATTTGGAAATATTTTTTTCCATGACATCCCTGACCGTTTGCTGAACTGCAAGTTTTTCGTTGAGTTGCTCTTTCATATCATTCGGATTAATTGATAATTATTGTACATTCCAGTACCTGTGAATTCTATCCATAAAATTCCGGGGTTTTTCCGCGAAAATGCGGCCTCCGTTTTTATACACACCTTCCTTGTATTTTAATCCCAACTTCTCGACTGCATGTAGAATATTCTCCCTGGTCGAATCGGCGATTAAATCAGGCAGTTCCTGTTGTAGATATATTTCAAACCTTTGGAGATCACGGATTTTACCAAGTCTTTTTGAATAATCATCAAGGGCGGAAGCATACCCTTTCAACACTGCGGGAAAAAGGGGTTGGATCAGTTCAATCTGATACTGCACATAACGGCAATATTTCCTGTACTCATGAAAGACCTCATTAGAGAGGTCGCCATGGATCTCTTTCAGATACTGACGGGCCCTGCGGTAGGTTTTGCTGATTCCGTTTTCTATGCTCACAAAATCATCGCGCATGTAGAGCGTATTGTTTATTCTGAAAACCGCTCTATCCAGCTCACCTTTATACGTTGAAAGTCTTCCCCCAGGCCCAGTTAACCGCTCAAAATGATCCTCCTTCAGGGAACAAAGATGTTCCCTGAGATGCATCACTTCTGGGGCTTCCATCTCTTCAGGGCAATTCTTTTCCAGAAGCTCAAGGGTTTGCACCTGCACACTCAGATCCCTGGCAGGAGATAATTGTCTGGAGAGGTCCCTGAAAAAACGATTCTCCCTAAAGTAGAAGCTATACCCAGCCTCATCCCTGATCATTTTCAATATGGCCCTGATCCGCTTTATCGATTTCCTTGACTGATGAATGGTATGGTCAGGAGCTTTCAATGGTTCCCTGTACAGCGCCATGCGATGGATGATATTCTCCAGGACCATCCGGATGTTCTGCTCCAATGTTTACTTAACACGGCGGGGCATCTCAAATGACTTGTTTCTTGCTTCTGCTTTTCTCATCTTTGTTTGCAATTGAAACGAATATGAGGAAGGGCCTTTTTTTCTTATGGCTGATGAGCATACCAGTTTCTTGCGTGACGCGTGAGATATGCGACGAGGACAACCAATCGGAACTGGTGGCCCGATTCAAATTGGAGATGGATGGGGAATATCAGGATACTGTATTTACCGGAGTTTCGGTCTTTGGAACAAGGATGGAACAGGAATTCAACCTGCTGCTTGATTCTGTCTCCACCTCCAGAATCGTGCTGCCCCTCGATCCCACTGGTACTTCAACCAGCTTTGTCATCAATTTTAACGGCGTGCAGGATACACTCACCATCCAGCATGACACTGAATATTACCTGATTTCATACACCTGTGGATTCGCAGCACTATTTACCGTCGAAAATGTGGACCATACCGGGAATGTGATCCGGGATTTCGAAATCATCAATGCAGTGATCGATGCAGATTTGGAACAAAATGAGGAGCATCTTTGGCTATATTTTTAAAAGGAGCATGATACTCCCGGCACTCCTGGTCATTCAAGCCGCTTCAGCCCAGGATACGTTGCGGACTTACGGACCCAGGATCGGCCTGGATCTCTCCCGGTTTGCCTATATCTTCTTTGATCCTTCGGAAATTGGAGCGGAGCTCTCGGTGGACATGGAGGTTTACAAGAACCTCTATCCTGCATTGGAATTGGGTTTCAGCAGCCTGGATGAAAGTGAAGGGGAGTTTGATTATACCATGTCCGGATCTTTTGGAAGAGTGGGCGCAGATTACAATGTCCTGCACCAGAAGGACCGGTCGATCCATCACAGTCTGA
>JARRQC010000365.1:0-2937 GCA_037382165.1 bacterium
GATTCTATTGTCCCGATGGCCTATGGCAATCTGGCACTGGATCTCATTCTCAAGGGAATTCACGGAAGGTTGGTGGTATTAAGGAACGGCAGGTATGACAATGCCCCTGTCGATGTGGTAACAAGCACCAAAAAACTGGTGGATATAAAGAAACATTACAACACCGATCGGCTAAGGCCCCACTTTAAAAGCTTTGAATTTCAGCCACTGTTCATCATGAGCGGAACCTAAGGAAATTTGTTTTCCTAACCCCTAAATCTCCGAACCCATAACTATCCTAACCCCTAACCATTCGTGTACACGAAGTGGGCACTAATCAATATACAACCAGGCCGTATATATAACATTTTCACGAATCGCATTCAGATCATTCAGCGCCGACTGGATTGATTCATATGATCCGGAGGTCACAAGGTTAAAATTGTAGGGACCGGCGATGATTTTGCCTTCATACCCCGACTGTTTCATTTCAGCTGAGTATTCATCAGCATAGGTAACATTCTTAAAAGCTCCCACGATGATGTGTACTTTGGACATGGCAGCTTCTTCACAGGCTGCCAGCTTTAACATAGCTTCATCTACCTGCATCCGTGTCAGTGCCAACTGATCTTCCAGGTCTTGACAACCTGCGGCCTGAGCTTTCAACGCTTGGTTCTCCGCAACAATGGCATCGATTTGTTCCTGGGTCATAGAGGGTTTTTGAAACAGGGTGCAGGAGGATGTAATCAAAGCGAGCAAAGCAATTCCTAATAAATTCTTCATAACGAATACGTATTGTTTCTGGCAGATTAAAGATAAAGAAAATCCTTAATTCCAACTGTTGAAGGGCAGCCCTGATGTTAAAAATCTATATGATTGTTATTCAGTTTATTAAATAGTATTATCGTAGATTTGCATCATGCATACTCCGGTTTCCGATACACTTTTAACAGCTGCCAGAGAATATTTGTGGATGTTGGACCATGGTTACCCTCAAAAGGCATCTCTTAAATTGGTGGGAGATAAGTTCATGTTAACCAGGGATATGCGCCAGATATTATACCGTGGGATCTCTGTCATAACAAGATTATTTTTAACCGTGCCACTGAAATGATGCTGGAAACGCTTCACAGCTGGAATGGGGCCACATTCCACCTTTATCTTGATGAACCTGTTTCCTTTAGCGGCAGACTCTCCATCGAACTTTCCAAGGATATGGTTCAACTGGGAATTGAAGGGGAAGCCTGGGCGGTTCCTTCACCCGATTATACTTTAAAGCACGAAAAAAGTGATGCCATATGCACTTCAGATACAGCCATCCTCGATCACTACCAGGGAAATGTAGTGGATCTCCCCAGACTGGCCTTAAAAAATAATTTTCAAACAACATTTCCTGTCCTGGAGGCAAGAAATGAGTAGAACCTGATCCTGTATCCTCAGTATTGAGTCCCTGCACCCGGGAAATATAACCGGGTAGTGATGGGATAATGGTCCGAATAATCTCTTTTTATTCGTTTGAAGGCCTCGGAAACCAACGGATCACTATAAAGGATGTAATCAATCCTGAATTTGGGCAAGTCGCCGGAATAAGTGTAGCCGAAACCTTTCCCTGATTTTCTGAATGCATCCTGCAATCCCTTTCGTATTTTCCGATAGGTAAAAGAATGGGGCGTATCATTGAAATCACCCAAGACGATCACCGGATATGGTGACTCCTTAATATAATTGGAGATGATCACAGCTTGTCCGGCCCTCATGACAAATGCCTTTTTAAGCTGACTGCCGATGTTTTTTATACCACGCATTTGTTGATTCGCGTGTTTAAGCCGCACCGTATCCATAAAGGCATAGTCTTCCTCTTTGAACCTGATGGACTGCAGGTGTACATTAAATACCCTTACAACATCGTCACCGAGTTGAATATCCGTGTACATGGCAGCATTATAAGTGGTATTAAAAGGGATCCTGCTTTTTTTCAGGATGGGGTACCTGCTGAAGGTGGCGATCCCGATTCCAATATCCCATTTTGTGTCCGTGCTGTAATAGACGGCACTTTCTGTGAGTTGCTGCAAATCCCTTTCGATATCCTCCTGCCTCTCTCCCCTCCGTTTTGAGGTATAATATTCCTGAAAGCAGACCACATCGGGATCCTCATCATTAATTAATGCCATGATGTGTTGTTTCACCTCCACCTCCCTGGTCCAGTGATAGAGATCAAACTGACGGATGTTGTATGAAAGAACCTTAAACATTCGCTCCTGGTTGACATTCACAGGGATTTCCGAATCCCTGAAATGTATAGGCAATAGACTATTGATATGGTTCCAGCCCAGCAATATGACCAAAAGCGAAATCAGGATTGCTCTATTCAGCCTGACCAGCCAGTATATCAAAAATAGTAAATTCAATATCAACAGGTAGGGATATGCCAGTCCAAAAATGGCAGGAATGAACCATTTGGAGGGATTGATAAAAGGGGCCAGGTATGATATAAGCAATGCCGTTGCTACCAGCAAATTGAGGATCAGTATCAGGCCTTTGAAAAATTTCTTCACACCTATTTCTTGTGACTCATTTTGAACAGCAGTTCTTTTTCCTTGGCGGTAAGACTGTCATATCCAGCCTTGGAGATCTTATCCAGGATCCTGTCAATCTCCTTCTGCTCATCCGCCTTCTGCTTATTGTATTCAATATCATCGGCCGGTCGTTTATAGGTGACCTTCATCCGCTGTTTACCCGGTTTGAACCAGGTGGCGATCCGGTCCATCATCCGATCGAAACCTTTGGTGATATCCTTTCCCTGCCTGTAATAGAAAGCGAATAAGAATCCGGTCAATGCTCCTCCGATATGGGCGATTTTCCCACCCGAGTTCACGGAAAAGTCGACCAGTGAGGTAAAGATGAACATGACCAGTGCAATGTAAACGATTTTGACCGGACCAATGAAAATGAGGTGCA
>JARRQC010000366.1:0-3054 GCA_037382165.1 bacterium
ATTTCGGGAGCTGATCAGGGAATTATGAAAATCCGCCGGAGATCTTCCGGTTGACCCAGCCATTCCGCATGGCCAGTATCAGCAGATCTCCCAGCAAATATCTTAAAGGACCGATCCGGTTGCTGAAATTCAGAAACTTGTGTTGTAAGTTATTATATTTCAATACAAACCTGAAGTCTTCCGAACGGTAATGGCTATCCATGATCCTGTAGGCGACCTCCTCGCCCGATACCAGTGATTGGTAGATGCCTTCACCGGTCAGTCCGGAGGCGATCCCTGCCGCTTCCCCGGCGAGAAAGATGTTGTCAAATGCTAACCCCCTGTAGTCATAGCTGATGGGAAAGGACTCATATTTTGCCCCGGACACATCATAATCCATTTTTTGCAGCCATTGGTGGAAATTATGCTTCAACACGCTGCCGGAAAGATATTGTGGATCACCACATGCGCCTACCGCCACATGATCCCTGTGGGGGAAGGACCAGGCGTACCAGCTGTGGAAATATTTGGGATGCAGGTAAATATCCATGCGTGAAGGGATATTCTTCCTGGGAATGAGGTACTGGACGGTGGCCAGCAATTTCGTAACCGGCAGTTCCAGGTGTTTCCTCACCAAAGAGTTTGGCCCGTCGCTTCCCACAAGATACCTGAAACTGAAGACCTGATCATCACGGGTGATTACCGAGTCTTTTGAAACGGCACTGACGGCTGTGTTTTTCCTGAATGTTACATTTAATCCCTGTAGCCTTTCAAGCTGCCAGTTCCCGAAAACTTTCCTGTCGACAGTAAACATCACAGGTCCGGGTAGTTTTTTTAAATTGCTGAATCCTGGGGAATGTAAGCCTACCTCATCCACCTTGTGCTCTATGATGGAGTCCGGGAATTGCATCAGCTGGAATCCCTTCCTTGTGATTCCACCGGCACAGATCTTCCGGCCGACAATGGATTGCTTTTCAAGAAGCAAAACCGATAATTCCGAGCGCCCCAGAATTTCAGCGCACCGGAGTCCGGCGGGACCGGCTCCAACGATAATTACATCATAAGGATCCAAAGGATTTTAACTGGTCCTGATTGTAGTACCAAAGATAAGAATCCTGACGGACAGAAATGGAATAGCTAAGGAGTCAGGGTTTACAAAAGCAGTTTGTCGATGTCTCCGCTGATCATCGGATCGCTGGGACGCTTGGCATTGTCGTCAGCTACCTTGCCTTCTCTGTTGATCAACATATATCTTGGAATATATTGCAGATTGAAACGCTCAAAAAGCTCCATCCTGATCTTATTGCTGGCACGGTAATGGTCTCCGACCAGTCCCATCTGTTCGATCATCATCTCCCATTTGGAAGCATTCTTGTCGGTTGAAATGTAAACAAAAGCGACATCTTTGCCATTGTACTTTTTCTTCAGCTGGGAGGAATAGGGCATTTCCCGCTTGCAGGGACCGCACCAGCTGGCCCAGAAATCGAGATAGATTACTTTGCCTTTGTATTTTTTCAAAATATCATCAAGGGTTTTTGAGCTGTGTTTTTCTTCATTCATATCCACCAGTTTCGCCTTGTCGCTGGTTTGGGCGTTCAGCATCAGTGTAGAGGTGAAGAAAAGCAGTAAAGCCAGGAAGGGAATCTTTGTTTTCATAGGTTCCATTTTTTCTTTTTGATGATTGTTTGGAAAATTGGACGCAAATATAGTGCGCACATTACAGAATCTTTTACAAACAAATGTTAAAATTATGTTTTGTTTCTGACAACTCCGCAACAAATAAACAAGCTGCCGATCAGATTGGTTCATTGCTTGCGGAACAAGAAGTGTTATTATCAGGCCGGATACATAATTCCAATTAATGATTCAATCATTTTCTTACATTTGGTTCAATCAGTACTGGCGGCATGCTCCCAGCAGCAAAAGGACAATAAGAATCAATCACGGGAGGTCAAACAGTATACCATTGCTCAATTTTATGAGAACCTCGGTATTTACGGAGGAAGTTTCTCACCGGACGAAACCAAATTATTGGTCAGCAGCAATAAGACCGGAATTTTCAATGCGTATGCCCTGCCATTGGATGGTTCTGAGATGATACCACTCACCCAATCCAAAGAAGAATCTGTTTTCGCCATTTCCTATTTTCCGCAGGACGAACGCATATTGTATTCTTCTGACAAAGGCGGTAATGAGATCAACCACATTTATATGCAGAATCCTGACGGCCAGGTAACGGATCTCACCCCTGGGGAAAATGCCAAGGCTTCATTTATGGGCTGGGCGAGGGACGAGCAAAGTTTTTTCTTCAATTCCAATCAGCGCGATCCGCGTTATTTTGATTTGTATGAAATGACTTTACATGACTTCAGCCCTGCACTGGTCTACCAGAATGATGAAGGGATGGATGTAGGGGCCATTTCTAAGGATAAACAATACCTGGCGCTGGTAAAATCAATTACCACCAGCAACAATGAGATGTATCTCTATGATGTAAGGACCAAAAAACTGAAACATATTTCCAAACATGAGGGTGATGCCTCCTACAGCCCACAGTTTTTTGACCTTGCGGGAGAATACCTCTATTATCTTACCAACGAGGGAGATGAGTTTACCTACCTGGTTCGGTATCATCTTGAAAAGGAAACAAAAGAAAAGGTTTGGGAAACCAATTGGGATATCTGGTATGCCTACCAGTCATACAATGAAAAGTACCGTGTCATCGGCGTCAATGAGGATGCTTCAACCCGTGTATATCTGTTTGATATCGCTTCAGGCAACCCATTGGATTTTCCGGAGATTGAAGGAGGTGGCATCACCAGTGTGAATATCTCAAAAAGTGAAAAGCTGATGCGTCTGACGGTAGCTTCTTCCGCTTCACCCAACAATCTGTACGTTTATAATCTGGAAACAAAAGAGCTCAATAAACTTACCAATACCCTCAATCCGGAAATTGATGCTGAAGACCTGGTTTTTGGCAAGGTCGTGCGTTACCAGTCATTTGACGGTACTGAGATACCCGCTATTTATTCCCAGCCCCATCAGGCGTCAGCAGATAATAAAGTGCCCGCATTG
>JARRQC010000367.1:0-3359 GCA_037382165.1 bacterium
GTAAGACCCAGCGGAAAGTTGTTCTGATGGCAATGCGTGCAGGAAGTCTCGTAGGTGTGGGTTTTCGCATATTCGATCTGAGATTTGGCTTCCCAGTTGAAGCTTTCCGGGTCCTTGAATAATTTTCCCCACACATCCCTGATCCCGGTCCGGGCTTTCTGTACCAGGTATCCTTCGCCATGGGGAGGCAGATGACAATCAACACAATGGACATGAATTCCACGCTGATTGTCATAATGAGTAGATAATTTCCAGCTATTTGTACTGTGGGGGTGAATGTGGCAGGAGGCACAAAACTCATCTGTGGATGTAGTCGTCACTGCCTTGTTCCCAAGAAAGATCAGCAATGCGGTCACCATCACACCCAGAAGGAACATCCATCGTGCCAATTTTCTCCTTTTTCGTCTCATAATCAGGCCGGTTAAAGAAAGTAAATTTTGCCAGTAAATTCAAGTCAAATGTCACGGATACACTTATTTAAACAGATTCTATGATGGGCTGGATTATCCAGCCATTGCTTCCAGATATTTCGGAGCTGGGGGGGAGGATCAATCCAGGTTCAAAAAAGAAAGATAGCCGACAATACCGTTGTCACAATGACAATGATTCTGTAGACTTTCTCCGGGAGGAGTTTCACAACCCAGATCCCGAGAAATGCACCCGCGGCAATGGCAGGGATCATCATCATATCCAATATGAAGGAGTCCACTGTAATGGTTTGCCAGGACCAAATATGAAGGGGAACCTTGGACACATTCACGATGAAGAAAAACCACGCCCCCGTTCCGATAAAACTATTCTTTGGTAACCGCATTGAGAGCAGGTAAAGGGCCATGACCGGTCCTGCTGCATTTCCAATCATGGTTGCGAATCCCCCCAGCAATCCCAGGGCTCCGGCAAACCACTTCGAATCCGGAATCCGTAATTGAGTACGCTTCAGATCCCTGTAGATGAGTATCAAAATGCCCAGAATGACAACGGCAGCCAGCAGTCTGTTAAATGTGATATCAGAGATTGATTTTCCAACCAGTGTGGCAATCACAATTCCTGTCAGCGCCCATGGGATCAACCTGACAATGTGCTTCCATGCAGCATGACGGTGATACCATGTAACTGCGAATACATCTGCAAAAATCAACAGGGTTATCCGGAGTTGGATTGATGGTGGTTCCCCTGATGGCCAATGCTTTTGGAGGAAGACCATCGTATGGATTGCTGCTGCCCATGTTGATTTTTGCAGATGTATTCGCAGTAACATGGTATCACCGTCATGCTGCATGGAAGCACATTTCTTGCCTGCAATTTGTACTTCGGTGAGCATGTTGGAAAGGATGGTGACTTCAGTGATGCTGTCCTTTTTATATTCAGCGGGCAGGAATATTCCAACAGATTCCAATGCAGATAATTCAGTCAGTGAATTGCATAAGTTGATGCCAAAATGAAAGGGCATCTCAACGGCTGGAATCATTCCATCAGAATATCCGTTGGGAAATATTTCTCCGAAGGAATATGCCTTGAGAAGGTCCGACAGGATCAGTGGATCCTTGCCCGATACAAGCGCAGGTTTCCTGGAACGCACTGTACCCTCAAATACTTGTCCCATCCTGATAATTCCCCTGATGGGAAGATGCATGTGCAACGCCATGGATATGATGATGTTATTGAATTCAGTAAAGAGTTTAAAAACGACACTGTTTAAATCTGCCAGCTCCTCTTCTTTGTAAAGTTTTGAAACCAGTATCAGCTGATCGCAAAAGTTAATGAATCGGGGTTCGATCACCCCGAAACCCCATGAATAATTCTTCTTACGGGCATTGTAAATCTCTTGAGCGATTCGTTCATAAAAAACCTGACTGGTAGACACTTGATCATTAGCAACCAGAGAATTAAAGTCAAGTATTTCTATACAGGCTGTTAATTGAGAGTGTGATTTTACCGGATCATTGACGGGTTCAAAGATATTCATGGCTTCTTCATCAAAAAGTTAGGAAATGTTAGGGCACGAGATATGTATACGAAATATTTGGCTTCATGTTTCTATAAGGATTCGGAACAATTATACACGGATAAATATCTTCCTGCGGTAGAGAATCAGTGCCGGGATGAAAATAATAAACATGTACATGATTGCATACAGCATCGAAACAAATCTGGGATCCAATCCTGTTGCGGTCAAACTATCCATAAACCAGACATTCAGTGAAGATCCCCCGAATTTTATTCTGTAAAACACCAGGGTAAGCATCCCGGCCAGCACGTAGGAAGTGATTGCATTGGCACCATATACCCTTCCCAGGAAGGTCCATTTGGTGTAACCCCGTACATCCACGATCAATATACAAGATGCCAGTCCCAGTGTGCCCAGCCCGGCGGTATAGAGCACATATGAGCTCGTCCACAGATTCTTGTTAATGGGAAACAACCAGTTCCAGATACCCCCGGCCAGAAAGAGGCAAAAGCCAATGAAAAAAAGCCATACCAGCCTTTTATTTTCGTCTTTTATCGACAGGAACAATTTGCCGATTAACATACCTATGATCCCGGTGACTATAGCTGGAAATGTACTCAGTATACCTTCAGGATCCCAGGTCTCCTGCCACAAGATTCCGGGGAGAAGCAGGTTGTCCAGGTAGTTGGCCCAGTTCTTACCGGGCACTGTAAGATCAGGCTTGCCTATACCCGGTACGGGAATGTAGGCAACGATGATCCAATACAAAATCAGAATGACCGCCCCTATCTTTATCTGCTGTTTCCAGCTTGTGTTCAGAAAAAGGAGTGCACAAACAAGAAATACAATAGAGATCCGTTGCAATACTCCAACCCACCGGATGGCTCCAAAATCGAACTGGGGCCAGTCCATTCGGCATGCAGCAACGGAGGGTAGACATGCGACCAGCTGCCGGGGTCATTGACAATGACCATGGCGGCAATGGTAAATCCGCGCAGTGCATCCAGCGATACTAAACGTTTTGATTTTGGGGAAGCGGCAGTGTTTGTCATGGCAGCCAGAAAGGTAGTTTGTTGTTCAGGATGTTAGGTATTTAGTTACTGTACTAAGCTAATAAAGAAATTGATGGACAGCAAGATCTGATGTTTATTTATCCCCGGATTTATTGTACAATGCATCCACCGCAAGCACCAGGAACATGTAATTGGTGGCCCCTCCCCCCATCACATATTCAGTCTGTTGCCACAAATATGGCCAGGTTTTCAGCTCCGGCAGGTCAGGTCTGATCAGGGCCGTGCCCGAAACTACACCTCCGGGAATATATGACCAGTCTGCCCGGTTTACCCCATATGCTACTTTAATGGAGCTTGATCCAACACCAGAGGCAAATGATGCATTGTTTGATCCCGGA
>JARRQC010000368.1:0-2935 GCA_037382165.1 bacterium
AATATCCGCAGTACGCATCTCCCGATTCTCCTACTCAACGTGTTGGCGGGGAGCCGGTAAAATCATTTAAAACCGTCACCCATCGTGAGGCTTTCCTATCCCTTTCCAACACGTATTCTGAGGAAGAAATCAGGGAATTTGATGTCAGGGTGAGGAAAACAGCAGGAGACCGGGTTGAATATGTTTGTGAATTGAAATACGACGGAGTGGCCATCGGCGTAACTTACAAAAACGGCATCCTTCACCAGGCCGTGACACGGGGTGACGGGACCCAGGGTGACGATATAACCAGCAATGTAAAAACCATTCCCTCGATACCCCTGAGATTGAATGACGGATATCCGGAAGAAATTGAAATTCGTGGAGAGGTATTCTTTCCCCTGAAGAATTTCGAAAAACTCAACAGGGAAAGGGAAGAAAAAGGTTTTGAAATTTATGCCAATCCTAGGAATACCGCTTCAGGCACTCTGAAGCTGCAGGACCCGAAGGAAGTAGCCCGGAGAAAACTGGATTTTTTTCTTTATGCGGTACTGGATGAACGGGGCAATCTTCAATCCCACTACGAAGGACTACAGTATGCCCGCAAGCTGGGGTTCAAAGTTTCGCACAATGTAGCACTCTGCCAATCCCTCGACCAGATCTATGAATATATTCATGACTGGGATACCGGACGTTTTCAGTTGGATTATGAAATTGATGGTATCGTGATCAAGGTCAATGACCTGAAACAGCAGAAATTGCTGGGGTTTACCGCAAAAAGCCCGCGCTGGGCGGTAGCGTATCAGTTCAAGGCAAAACAAGCGGAGACCCTTCTTGAAGATATAGGGTACCAGGTTGGGAGAACAGGTGCCATCACGCCGGTAGCCCACCTCAAACCCGTATTGCTTGCAGGAACAACTGTAAAAAGGGCTTCTCTGCACAATGAGGATATCATACGTCAGATGGATATTCGAATCGGGGACTATGTGTTTGTTGAAAAGGGTGGAGAGATCATCCCCAAGATCGTCGGGGTGAATAAGGCAAAACGGCCCAAAGATATCCCGGAATTCCATTTTGCCACCCATTGTCCTGAATGCGGTTCAAAGCTTTACAGAAAAGAAGGTGAGGCGGCACATTATTGTCCCAATGAGGACCATTGTCCTCCCCAGATCAAGGGAAAACTGGAGCATTTCATTTCAAGAAAAGCGATGAACATTGACAGCCTAAAGGGTACTATTTGCGCTGGGAATCAGGCATGTTGGAGAAACTGTTGCAAAGAAACTGGCCCACCATTTCAAGGATATCGACCGCCTGATGAATGCCGGCAGGGAAGAATTACTGGCTGTGGATGAAATTGGCCAGATCATAGCGGATTCGGTAATCCAGTATTTTGCCAGCGAGGATCATCAGCAGATCATCAATAAGCTTAAGGAAAGCGGGTTAAAGATGGAAACAGAAGCCTCGGAAACTGCAACCACTTCACAAAAACTCGATGGGAAATCTTTTGTTGTGAGTGGGGTATTCAGCCATTACAGCCGTGATGAGATCAAGGCGCTTATTGAAAAAAATGGAGGAAAGAATGTGGGATCCATCTCATCAAAAACAGATTTTCTGCTGGCCGGTGAAAATATGGGTCCCAGTAAAAAGGAGAAAGCTGAGAAACTAAATATTCCCATCATTTCTGAAGAAGATTTTGAGAAGATGATCCGGTGAATCAATCACCCGTCCCTTTTTCCTTTTTCTTAGGGTTTGCCGACATCCTATAGACCGCCCAACCAATTCCGGCAGCGATATGGAGTATTACAATCGTGAAAATGATGTAAGCGATAAACATAAGCTAACAGTTTGTCTGGAACCATTACCCTTGACAACATCCTGTCTGATAAATTGTTTAATACAGTCTTACGTGACTATTCAATAATAGGATAATAAATATGGGTAATCCACTTGGTGGAATCAGGCTCTGTCATCGGATCATAAAAATAAGTTTCCCACATATAATCCTTTGGCTGAAGTCTGAAATCCCTGATGTAATCTTCTATGGCATAATGCGCCATTTCGGTATTGGCTCCCCCCTGATATTCGGCATAAACTGCTTTTCCTGACGGTACCTCAAAATAATTGATCCCTTTGGTGCCTTTGGTATCCATGGGAACAGGAATTCCAGGACTTATCCTTGTGTAGCCTTCCGGATTCCAGTTATGATAAATGGCAAAATGCTGACCTGTAACCGGTATATTTTTTTCATTACATAGGTCATCAGTTTGTTGTAGTCTCTTTCAAACATTTCCATCATTCCATCGATGGTCGTGGAATCGGGGACAACAAGGGAAGGTATGGTTTCCACCTCAATGATCTTAACATCCGGTGGCTGAGGCATCTTTTCTGTCAATTGCCTGAGATCATTCAATCCTTTTTCCATCATGGGGGCCAGAACGCTTTGCATCATCAATCCCATCCATCTGGCATGGGGATAGGAAAGATCCTGCAGGTGGATAGACCAGGTGACATGGACCCCTTCCGGGTTCGGTTCAAAATTCCAGGAACCGTTCCCTCCTCCCTGTCCGGGGGCAAAAGAGATCTTATTCTGTATATAGGTGTAGGGTTCACTTTTCATAATCTCCATGGTTCCCTGTCCTGCTTGCTCACCATCCCATTCCCGTTTACATCCGACACCACGGTCGGGTCCTGAGAATTTATTTTTCAGGGTAGTGTCCGCTTCAAAGGGTGACCAGTTAACCCAGTTTTTCAGGCTGTTAACCTGCCTGAATACGACTTCCGGTTTGGCATCCATATTTTCTTCCGCCCGGATCACTACGTTATCGGAGAGAAACAGGGGCACAATGAGGTATGCGGCAACCAGGATCAGTATAATGACCGCAAGGATTTTCAAGACTTTCATACAAGTGATTATTGGTTAGTTAATCAAAAGTAGCCCAAATTGATTACAGAATCA
>JARRQC010000369.1:0-528 GCA_037382165.1 bacterium
TAGCGGTAAAACATTGATCGCGAGCTCGGTTTCATCTTCAGCGACACTGTAGATCATCGTAGCGTCGTCATGCATGCTGTACCATTTGACAGCTTCTATTTCCTCATCATAATTCGCTGTAGCTCCTTCGGCAAAGCGGATATAAAGTTCATCCCTGAATCCGGTTTCACCTCCTTCCACTTTGGCTGACAGCACATTCAGCGGTTGTTCTTTCAGGAAGGATGTGGTGTCACTGTGGAGCCTTTGCGCATTGGAAAATACGAAACTCCCGGTGGCTTTTGTTTGCACAAAAAAGCCCTGCCCCACCTGGATGTACGGTGATGCACCGGTTCCGGCAGCCCGGGTCACATAATTTCCAGCCGATGGATTCCATATCCAATAGCCATCTTCCACAAGTAAAATATTCTCGGAAGCCAGCGCATCGAAATCGATGGCTGATACATACGGATTGCTGATCAGCTCGTAATTCAATCCGCCAGTGCTCAGTGCCGGAGAGAATACATCACCGGTTATCAACTCACCGGTCAT
>JARRQC010000369.1:552-3389 GCA_037382165.1 bacterium
CCATACCGGTTAGAATATCATCCGTCAGGGAGGTAAGTGCCTCATAGACTACACCGGACTCATCGTATTCGTAGGCATAGGTGCTGCCCGGAACGATGTTAAATGCACTGAGAAAAGCACCTGTGCCGCTACCGGTATAATTCTGTTCATCCACCGTAGGGCCGATGAGGTGGAGGTAGAAGGTGCCTGCCGTGGCGGAGTTGGACAGGTAAGTTTCCACAGTAGCTTTTCCGTTCACGGTAAGATTCCCGTTATCCAACAGGGAAGCGGTGCCGGTGACGTCCGACTCGATCAGGATATTGTTGCATTCCGCGGCGGAGGTAAGTGTAGGAGAGGCAACCTGATCGGTTGAGATGACCACGTCTGCAAATTGATCTGGCAACAGGCCGGTGTTCCAGTTATCAGGATTATCCCAATCATTGTCTGTTCCTATCCAGAAATTTGCAGAGTATCCTGTTAAGGAATTTAAAAAAGTATCTTCTCCACTTGCGTAAACTGTTGAGGAGCCAGCAACGTAATCCGGATCGATAAGTGAATATATTTTTGATTCGCTGTCATCCCAAAAAAGAAAAATTATTGGTTGCTTCAGCGATATAGAATCCCATTTGATCCTGTTGCGGATTGCCCTCCCAAACCGGTGTAAAATACTGGGCAAGCAGGTTTCCACCGGATAGGAAAAGATAGCTTAGAAATAAAAAGATCAGTGTTTTGTTTTTCATGTGCCTTAGTTTTGGAAAGTAATTCAAATTATTCTCATACCGCTTTATCGTCTGTAAAAGTAGACTTCTGCAAAGTACTAAACTACAAAAATACTATTATTAGGGGTCATTTTATGCAGCGATTTCAGCATTTAATTCGTTTATAAAGACTATTCAATATTTGAAAGTTGTTCTGGTTTGAAACCTTTTCGTGGTGTACACTCACTTATAAAATATAATATGCAGATTATGTCTCCATGGATCACATTTTATTTGATTTTATTCATTCAGTTGAGTAATACTATCGATTCAAGGACTCTGGGTTTGGTATTTTCAAATATTTATAATTGGTGAATATCGGTTGCTACTCTATAATCACTTTCTTACTGGTCTTTGATGTACCTTTTTCATTCGAAACCGTCAATATGATCAGGTAAAGTCCTTGCTTCAATCGGCTGATTTCAATATTGTTCTGGTAGTTACCCTTATCGAAGAGG
Source organism: bacterium (assembly GCA_037382165.1). Taxonomy (GTDB): domain Bacteria; phylum Bacteroidota; class Bacteroidia; order Bacteroidales; family F082; genus JAADID01. Next base: position 1,748 of record JARRQC010000369.1, read on the forward strand.
CCATCCGTTACCGACATGACCAATTTTCCCTGGTCCAGGATTAGGATAACATGTTATGGATATTTCCCGGGATGTGTTCTCGGGCGTTGAACTTACAATTCCTGTCGGGCTGCATATAACCGTTCCAAGCTCTTCAAAAACGAGTTCGCCGAATATTGTTTCGAGTTCGAGTCTCACCGGCTGATCCATCTTTTGATTGATGTATTTGATCACAATTTCCTCACCGGGGATATATCCGTCCAAAACCTGGGTAGTTGGATCGTCTTTGGTGGCAACAATGCTTGCAAACAATTCCTCCTCACCGGCAATAACAGCTGTTCCAACAAGTATTCCACTGCAGTATGCCGCCAGTTCATCACCGGTGCGGATATCGAGGTTTGAAGATTCCATACCCGTAACCATTATATTCATGGGCATGAAGGGGTTGTTCCTGTAAGGTCGTTCTATCATGCGGGTTAAAGGCAGAGATTTTCTGTAAGCTGACTTTGTTTCCGGCGGATCATTGAGCGTTAGGGATGTGTTCTCATTTACTTTGATGTAATAACCTTCGCCCGCTTCAAAATTTCCTATGTTATTATTCCAATATCCACCGCCAAAAGGAACATAAACAATGGCCAGTCCGGATTCGCTGATAACTTTCACCAGTTGATTGTTGTCGATAAGTTCCTGGACAGCTGCCAACGCATTCTGGGGTTCTTCCAATGGATAGGAAATGATATTCCATCCCGACAACAAGGGTATGTTAATTGGGATGGAAACAGGAATTCCTGAGACGGCCAGTTGCACATCTTCATTGACCTTGATGTAATATCCTTCCGTGGGTTGCATATCACCGATATCGTTACGCCAGTAGCCTCCTGCGAAAGGTATATATAGAAGCGCCTTTCCTTCTTCGTTCTGGACTTTGATCAGCCGACCGGAATCGATCAGAGGCTGATGGATGAATTTCATGTCTGCAGAATCAGGAATAATCCTGAATGAATGGATGTTCCAGCCCGATAAAAGTTCAACGGAATGGGCGAGGTAGTTTGTTGATGTAAGTCCAGAGTGCGCGAAACCCTCAGCTGTGAAAACTAAGTTGAAATTAGTATCCCAGGGAGTGATGACACTATCAATCTCTTGTTGGTAATTGAAATGCCATACCCTGGTCAGGATGGAATTACCTTCGATAAAACCATTCTGTTCCCGGGCCGGGGCATCTTTCGAGGCGATGATGGCCAGCGTATCGCTGCTTGTCACCGTTGCCGTGATCATTGCCGAACCGACGCAGATCAGTTCTCCGGTAGAGGTGGAGTCAAAGATGCCGATCTCATCCCCAAACCCAAGGGGTTGTCCGTTGAAGAGGGCCGTGTCGAACACTAGGGTCATGGGCTGGTAGGGATCCCCTGACCAAACCGTCTCAAAGTGCCTTGGCCTGACCAGCACAGTCACATCCTGGCTTACGGTATCGTTGCCGTCGTAAACATGAACCGTGAGTATATAGGTTCCGGCAGCGCCGAAGGAAGCTTCCGTCCGGTCACTGGTTGTCGTGTCATTGACCGCAAAATAAACCGTGTCGGGACCTGATTTAGCTACCCAGAGATACCTGAGCGGTTCGCCATCCGGATCGTGCGCATCAACACGCAACTGGCTTGTCCCGATC
>JARRQC010000370.1:0-2786 GCA_037382165.1 bacterium
TTTTTTGCATTTCTTACAAATCGGCAAATTAATATTATGGATTACAGCCAGAGAAATTCTACTCTTTTTACAGCTGTTTTTAATCCTGAGAATGGACAGGGCGATATTTTTGATTCGTGATATTTCAGGAAATGTGAGGAAGTTCAAATCCCCCATTTATGGAGGGATTACTCTATTTTGAACAGGTTTGCGAAAGGTATGTACTCAATTTTCTATGAACCAATCATTCCATTTCAGAATGCATCGTCCGACATAAAAGGGAATGAAATAAAGTTCCAAAACCATTTTCCTGATATTAAAAACGGGCCTTCCGCAGCGTAAAACGGGAATCGGGTTCAGCGACCTTCTTGATTTATGTCTTTTTTCTTCTTATCTTAACCATTCAGAATAAGTGATCGATTTCTGATTGAGAACGGACGTATGTTATTGATTATTAATGAAAAAATTGCTTTTAAGTTTTTACTGCGTTTCGTCTCCATCAGATGAACACACACTGATGTGCCAGGGGATGCCTTCATGCCACTTTCGTTCATAGTTGATTGCTATTCATGCCAGTGATGAATGGCAAGATCATGAACAAGCTACTTACACTATTAACCTAAACTACCCGCTTCATGAAACCCCTGGCATTTTTTATTTACTCGTAGCTTCATAGAGAACAGAAAATTCTGAAAATCTTCGGATCGTAATTTTCCACCCTTTTTATTTCATAAGACCCATTTTTTGCAGGAACTGCCGATTAAACTATTTCATGCGGCGCATGCTGCAAGAAAGAAAGGCCTTACTGGCCGTATCTTCGTTTTAAGTCCAATCAAATGATCATGAAAAACAGGATATTTTACAGGGATTGCTATTCATGCTCCAGATTTCAGGAAATCATCCTGTGGTTCATCGGCCTGCTGCTATTCCTCATTTTTATATGTGGTTGCCATCGACCATCATCTGCCATTTCCTCAGCCTATTTAAATGAAGGGATTTACGGCGAAAACGTTCACTATGAAAGTGTCCGATTTAACGTGAAAATCGTATCAGCTTTTAACGCGGGTGAGTATATTTCCCACGATGAGCAAGGCGATCAATATCGCCGGAAAATATAAGGGTGGTAATGAATCTGAGTTGAAACAAACATGCCCAGGATAATCCCGACACTGATCGTTACACCCCCGGTGGCAATCATCAGTGCGCGCACAAGGATCTGTTCCGAGGCAGGTATCTGCTCCCAGTTCAATTTGACGATCACAGCGTGATAGGGCATAAAGGAGGGTTTAAACATATACATCCCCCCGAAGAGAATGATCAGGACAATCGTTATATAATAGATAATCAATCCAATCTTTTGTTTCATAACCTTGCTTAATTATTTATTTGTCAGAAGGCCAAGGTAACATTTAAAATTGATTTATCTATCTCATTGAGGTCTTGTTTTTCATGGTTGCGGCATAAATATGCCCTTCGGCGTTGAGTTCGGGAGTTAATTCATATTCTTGATTTATAACTGATCTTCAGCTTTGACCGATTGTCCTGTATTGAATCGGGTTAAAGATCTAATGGTTGCAGCATAGACATATAGATGGTAGCATCTAAATTATTCATTTGCACCGACATCTTAAGAATTGCTTTGTCAGGCCTGCTATTTAGCTTATTACTATTGGTTTTTAGCAACGTAAGGACTAACTTTGTAAGAACACATTATATTCAGAGTTAATCACACTGAGATGAAAAGTTATTTTTCAAAGCTCTTCAGCACCCCTTACCGGAAGATCACCGTGGGACTTTTAGTAACCGGCGTATGTTTCATCCTGGCTGCATTAATTGCAGGAATAGCAGATAACCTTCCGGGAATCATTTTGTTGTTTATCGGCCTCCTGGCACTCATGTTTTCCCTCATCCATCCCTGGAGGGAAACCAAATCCTATCTCATACTGTTGATTGTTTCCCTGGCAGGTGGAGTCCTGTTCGCCGTTTTGCACAATATCTTTCATGCATTATCCATCAAATTAGCCGATTTAAAATTTATCGCAGACTTATTTGAGGTGGCCGGTGCAGTTAGTTTTGTCATCGCCGTGCTCATTTGTCCGGTCGGATTGCTTATCGGTTTCTTTGGAACCATCCTGACCTATTTCCTCAGGCAAAATCCGCAGCGAAAGGCTGAATAGCTTTTAAGGGTATACTGATGAAGATGGGTATGGACAAATATTGATGAACTGCTATCTCTCTCAATGACTGATCACTACTTTTTCAACGACCTTTCCACTTGCTGACTCCATTTGAACAAAATAGACGCCGGGGGCAAACGGACGGGTATTGATGGTAACCTCTTGCTGACCTGTTACCCCGTGAAACCATCGCTGGTAGATTCGTTTACCCGATGGATGATACAATTCCAGCTTAAAATCTATACCCGGGTCCGTTGTAGCAACGACACGCATGTATTGATCAGCAGGGGAGGGGAATACTTTCAGGGAAGTTTTTGAGTCCACTGCTTCCATTTGCGGATTCGAAAGGATGAGGGAGGCTACTTTCAGGACAATCTCATTTTCCGGGTCAAAATCAATATAGATGGGTTTTTTATCAAAAACAAACTGGAAAGTTTCATTGTTTTCCATGTTGTTAAAATAGATCATTGTATCGCTAAAGTCCTCAAAACCGATCATCAGGTTGAGTTTCATGGGAAAAAATGTTTCCTCCTGGATTTGCCTGGCAAGGAAGTTGACCTCCCAGGAACCCTCGCCAAGCGGGTAGAAATAATATTCATTTTCATAGAGCGGATGATTGGGCAGGTTCAG
>JARRQC010000371.1:0-4021 GCA_037382165.1 bacterium
TCCAGAGCGGCTTTGTGTCATTGATCACATTGTCCTTATCGGTTTCCACCTCTTTCCCGTCTTTCCACTCCTTCTGTTTTCCGAAAGCGATCTCAACAGGAAGGAATTTACAATACTTGTCCAGCAGTTCGTTCACCCTGTGCTCCTCGAGAAATTCCTTGCTGTCACCGTCAATATGCAGTGTAATCTCTGTGCCCCGGGCTTCTTTGTCGATTTCGTCCAGTGTGAATTCCGGGCTTCCGTCGCAGCTCCAGTGAACCGCTTTGGCATCGCTTTGCCATGACCTGGTTTTGATCTCCACCTTATCCGATACCATGAATGAGGAATAGAATCCCAGTCCGAAATGGCCAATGATGGCATTGCTGTCCTTTTTATATTTTTCCAGAAAATCCTCTGCACTGGAGAATGCAATCTGATTGATATACTTATCCACTTCCTCCTGTGTCATCCCAACCCCCGCATCGGTCACGGTGATGGTCTTTTTCCTCTTATTCACATCCACCCGGATGGTCAGGTCACCCAGTTCTCCCTGGAATTCTCCGACGGAAGCCAGGGTTTTCAGTTTTTGCGTAGCATCCACCGCATTGGATATCAGCTCCCTTAAGAATATCTCATGCTCAGAATAGAGGAATTTTTTAATAATGGGGAAAATGTTCTCCGTGGTTACATCAATCTTACCTTTCTGCATCGTTCTTTCTTTTAATAGGTTTTACATCCGGTCACGAATGTGACAAATGATATGCCAACAGAAGATTCCTGACAATACGTCAGTCAGGATTGCGTGCATCGCTGTCTTTTTGGTATACCCAGGTTCCCTCTTTGAACTCCAGTCCGTCTATGGAGCCATCCGGACCATAGAATTCAAAGTTGTTCCTGTATATCGGATGAAGTGGTTCAAGGTGATCATAGGTAATCATACTGATCCCTTTATCATACCTCACCGAAATAGACACCTGTGATGAATATTCAAGTACCACCCTGTCCAGGTAAGAATTTCCGTACTGGAACTGTCCTTTTTCAAATCTTTGTTTGTTCCGCTGGAGTGAGATAGTTTCAATGGTCTTGATGGTGGACCGGGTATCATTGAAATCCATCCCCAGTAAGGTGTATGTTTCTTTCCTTTTATGCTTCTCGGAAATGATCTGATAGTAGAGTTTTCCGTACCAATCTTCGGTGGATTGCTCCAGGACCTGCAGGTTCCTTTGCGGTTTCAGGTTATCCTCCAATGCATAAACCCTCACCCTGTCCTTTTTATCTCCAACCTGTATAAACCCAAAAAACGTATAGTGATCCGGATCTGCCATGACGTGCCAGCCTTACCCATGGAAATTCCATGGCTCCTTCCAGACTCAGTGCCTCGGGCATAAGGATTAGGATTTGTTCCAACACCGCTTCTGAAGATGACAGTGTGTCCGAGTACAATGCTTGAAAAAGGGAATTTAACTGAGCCTCTTTTTTTACCAGTTCAAGGGTTGTCTGATCCTGTGCGCCGGCACAGACAGCGATAGATAATACCAGTAAAAACCCAGCAAACTTTTTCATATATCTAAAATAACGCGGATTGCCCTTAAATCTTATTTCATGATCCAGTCAAGGGTGGCCAGAATGCGTTGGGTAGAATCATCCACTTCATCTTTGGTGATGATGAGCGGTGGAGCAATCCTGAAAGCAGAGTCTGAGAAAAGGAAACGGTCGATCACCAGTCCGTTTTCAAAAGCGCGGTTGATGAACCTTCCCACATCCACCCCCTTCTCGAGTACAACACCCATAAAAAGTCCCATTCCCCTTATCTGACGAATAAGCGGATGTTTCAGCCCAAACCTGTACCGGTTGCCCATTTTTCTGGCATGCTCGATCAGGCTTTGTTCCTCGATATATTGTTGTGTCGCCAGGGGTTTTGCATGAGTTCCCTGGAAGCAATGAAAGCCCCCAATGGCATGCCGCCCCCAAAACTCTTGGCCAGGCAGAGTATATCGGGAACGATTCCATAATGCTCAAATGCAAATAGCTTTCCCGTCCTGCCCATTCCGGTCTGAATCTCATCCAGGATCAATAGTGCTCCTGTTTCATTGCATTTCTCCCGGACCACCCTGAGGAAGTCTTTCTCAGGTTCAATGATCCCGGCTTCTGCCTGGATGGGTTCTATTACCACAGCTGCTACGGAACGATCGATCAGACGGAGGTCTTCCGGGTGGTTGAACCGGAGATGCCTGATTCCCGGAAGTAAAGGATAATATCCTGACCTCATTGTTTCATCCCCCAGCAGACTCAATGCTCCGTGTGTCCCCCCGTGATACCCGTTTACGAACGCCCTGAATTCTCTCCTTCCCGTACACCGTTTGGCAAGTTTCATGGCTCCGTCGATGGCTTCGCTACCTGAATTGACAAAATAGACATTGTCCATGGGATCCGGTAACCTACTGGTAAGCCAGTGTGCATATGTCACCTGGGGCGACTGGATAAACTCACCGTAGACCATCGTATGAAGGTACTTCTCCGTCTGTTTTTTCACCGCTTCAACCACCACCGGATGGCCGTGCCCCAGTGAAGAAACAGACACTCCTGAAACCAGGTCAATGTATGCCTTTCCGGCAGGGTCATAAAAAAAGATCCCTTCGGCTCGTTCTATTTCAAACTGAAGGGAAGATTCAGAAGTCTGCGCAACGTGTCGCAGAAACATCTGTCGGTTGGAGATCATGTATTACTTGATGATCAGGTTGATGTCACGCATCAGCTTCTCCTTGTATGATTTGCCGATGGGGATGGATTTATTGCCATCCTCAACCTTGATGATCACGGAGTTATCTTCAATAACATTGATGCAACTCGTGTTAACAATGTAGGAGCGGTGTACCCGTGTGAATTTATGGCTGGGCAACTTTGCCTCGATGGCCTTCATGGTGAAATGGATCGTGAACTTCTCGGAAAAGGTATTGAAGATCACATAATTCTCCAACGCCTCCACCCACAGGATGTCATCATATTTTAATTTTACCAGGGTAGCGTTTTTCTTGATGAAGATTTCATCCTTTCCGATCTGCTCCGCGGTCAGTTGTTCAAAACGCTTAAACGCCTTGGCGACTGCGCGGTAGAATCTTCCGTAGTCGACCGGCTTCAACAGGTAATCAGTGACATCATGCTCATAGGAATCGACTGCATATTTTCCCTTGGAAGAAACAATAATCACCTGGGGGGGATTCTTCAGCGTATTCAATAACTCAATTCCCGACATTTCAGGCATCTCAATATCCAGGAAAATGAGATGAATCTCATTGTGCTTCTTGAGCGTATTGATACTCTCAACCGGGTCCCCGCTGGATGAAATGAGTTCCAGTCCATCGGTCTTCTGAATAAACTCTTCTATAATCCTACGGGACAAGGTATCATCATCAATAATCATGCAATTCATCGTCATTCAATTTAATCAAACAGAGCTCCTTATTTATCTATAGATATCAGGTGTTAATCAAAGGTAATCATTAATCGGTAAAGATAACAAACAAGTTTTAAAAAGTAGAACGATAATCCTTTCTAAACTGATCTTCAATCTTTTCAGCCATTTTTTTCCACCTCTGTCAACTTCCAATTTATTTCTGATTGTTCAAGCCTTTTCCTCAATGTATACAAGATAACAGCTGCTGATACAGAAATGTTGTAACTCTCCGTAAATCCGACCATGGGAATCTGCAAGAACTCTTCTGCCATGGAGAGCGCTTTATCCGTCAGACCGTTCAATTCCGTACCGAACATCAGCGCAACTTTTCCTTTATCCAAGTCAAGTGATTCCGGTGTCTGTCCTTCTTTATTCGGCGAGGTGGCAACGATCCGGTAACCATTTGCCTTCAAAGTTTGTACTGCCTCCTCAATGTTAACCGCATCCTCATTAAAATATTGTAAGGAAAGCCATTGATTTGAACCAAGGGCGACCTCAGGATTAACATCATACTCATTTCTTTGTTCGACAATATGCACATCCTGAATTCCCAGACAGTCACAGGTTCTAAGAACGGCAGATGCGTTC
>JARRQC010000372.1:0-2505 GCA_037382165.1 bacterium
AGGCACTACGCCTGGCAATACGGCGGCAGCGGTTGATTTTTACAACTACTTCTTCATCGGTGAAAGAGATCGTTTGATATCCCCGCCAATTAGCCTGCAGGGATTTACCAATGCGGTGCTCGAGTTCCAGCATGCCTATGCCCGCCGTAGTACCACCATGACCGATTCCCTTATCGTTTATGTATCTGATGATTGCGGCACTACTTGGACCAAGATCCTCTCTGCCGGAGAAGATGGTAATGGCAGTTTGGCTACCCACCCGAATACGGGTTCCTATTTTGTTCCTGAAGTGCCCGAAGACTGGTGTATGGCAGGATGGGGAGCCAGTTGTTTTGCGCTCGACCTGACACCCTGGGCCGGGCAGTCGAACCTGAAAATTGCCTTCGAGACCTACAGCGGATTCGGTAACCCTCTGTATATCGACAATATTACCATAAGTCAGTATGTCGGACAGCTTGAGAACAGGCAGGATGAAGTTGACTTCCGGGTATATCCCAATCCCACTGAAGGCAGTTTCACCGTCGAATGGGATCAGTCCGGCAGCTACAATCGTTTGTCGCTGACCGACCACCTGGGGAGGGAAGTCTATCAAGTCCCTGTCAGTGCATCGGTTAAGAAAATGGTCGTTGAAAAGCAAAAAGACTGGAGTCCGGGAATATACATTATCAGGCTCTCCGGCAACGGCAACAATGCGCTGAAGAAACTGATCATCTATTAATCCCTGCAATACTTGATTCGGGGTCATGAACCTGTTCTATGTACCCAATATCAGCGGAGAGCGGTTTGTCCTGGAAAAGGATGAATCAAAGCATATCGTGCGGGTATTGCGCAAGGTAAAAGGTGACACCGTTTTTATTACAGACGGAAAGGGTCATATATTCACCTGCGCCATTGAAGAGGCCCATCCTGCTGCATGCAGCCTGACGGTCATGGAAAAGAAACCCGGCAATGACCTCCGGGATGTTAAACTTTCATTGGCTGTGGCGCCCACTAAAAACATAGCCCGCTATGAATGGTTCCTTGAAAAATCAACCGAGATCGGGGTGGATCATATCTTCCCTTTCTTTTCCGAACACTCAGAAAGGACCTCGATAAAACCGGAACGGCTGAAAAGGGTACTCATCTCGGCCATGAAGCAGTCGCAGAAGGGCTTTACACCCGTCAGCCTGGGGCCGTCGCGGCTGCGAACAGAAACGGCCGCCATCGTTGCCTGTCATACGATTAACCTGATGAATGAAACATGAGATGTGCAGGCTGCGAAAGTTCCGCTATTTTTGCAGCATGTTGAAGAAACTCTTTATAGCTACCCTCGTCGTCGGTCTGGCTTTTTTGGCGCAGGCCCAGGAGGTCAGAATCGCCGTTTTGAAATACGGAGGGGGCGGTGACTGGTATGCCAACCCGACGGCGCTGCCCAACCTGGTACGTTATTGCAACAACAACCTGATGACTTCCATTTCAGAAGATATTGCAACCGTCGAAGTGGGCAGCATCGAGTTATTCAACTACCCGCTGGTCCACATGACAGGACACGGTAACGTTATTTTCAGTCCTGAAGAGGCCGAGAACCTCAGAAATTACCTCATAGCCGGCGGATTTTTGCATATTTCAGACAATTACGGCCTCGATGTCTATATCCGCAGGGAAATGCGAAAGGTTTTCCCGGGCCTGGAGTTTGTAGAACTTCCCTTCAACCATCCGATCTATCACCAGAGATACGAATTCCCTGGAGGTCTGCCGAAGATCCATGAGCATGATGACCGCGACCCACAGGGTTTCGGCCTGATGTATGAAGGCCGCCTGATTTGTTTTTACGATTTCGAATGCGACCTGGGTGATGGTTGGGAATCACCCGAGGTGCATAACGATCCGCCCGAAAAACACCGCGATGCGTTACGCATGGGTGCCAATATTGTACAGTATGTTTTTGACCGCTGATCAGGAACCTTTCAGGTATTCATCCAGAAATTCCCTGATCTGACCATAGCCCCTGATCTCATTTTCCTTTTTTACGAATCCATGCCCTTCATCCGGGAACAGCACATATTCAACCGGGACACCATTCGCTTTCACCGCGGCGACAATCTCATCCGATTCAACTTGTAACACGCGCGGATCATTTGCCCCCTGCAGCACCATCAGCGGTTTGGTCACATTTGAAGCATGGAATAGCGGGGAAATGTTATACAACCTGACCGAATCAGCAGTGGTTGGATCACCCATTTCCGCGTAAAGCGCTTGTCGGAAAGATTCCCAGTAGGGCGGTATCGATTTCAGTGTACGCAGCCAGTTGGTGACACCGAAGATATTAACGCCGACCGCGAATTCTTCCGGAGCAAAAGCAAGTGCCGCCATCACCATATAACCACCATAAGACCCCCCGATAATGCCGATCCTGTTGGTATCGACAACACCCGTTGATGTCAGGAATTCCTGACCCGCTATACAGTCGCCCAGGTCACCCTCGCCATGGTTCTGGTCATCCATCGTGTAGAATGTTTTCCCATA
>JARRQC010000373.1:0-2660 GCA_037382165.1 bacterium
GAGATAAGGTCAGCGCGGGAACTCCCCTGCTCATCCTGGAGGCCATGAAAATGAGAAATGAAGTGCTTGCTCCTTTATCGGGAGTTGTGCACAAAATTCATGTGGAAGAGGGAGAGATGGTCCCTAAATTTAAACTTCTGGTTGAAATAGCCTAGGCCGGACCTTGCCATCTCCTGTACCTCGCGAGTTCTTTGGGAAGCGCAGGTGCATTCTTGAATATACCAAAAAGTGAAGAACCACTTCCGCTCATGGAGGCGTAAATTGCCCCTGCTTTATAGAGGGCCGATTTCAGTTCTCCAAGGATGGGATGTTTACGAAAGGTGCTCTTTTCAAAATCATTAACAAGTACTTCTTTCCAACGATCAAGGGGTTCTTCAATTAACTCTCGCAGATTTCTTTCAGGAACCGAGGGGGATACTGCTCCATAGGCCTCGGCAGTAGGAATGTGAATTTCCGGAAACAACAAGATCAGGTGGCCGGAACCCGGCGATACATCTACCCTGCTCAGAATTTCGCCTCTTCCTTCCATCATCATTGGAATATTGTGAAGAAAAAATGGACAATCACTTCCCAGCCGGGCTGCAAGTTCAGCCAGTTTTTCCGGCTTGACAGGATTTTCTGCCAGAAGATTCAGGGCTTTTAATACGGTGGAAGCATTGGATGATCCTCCTCCCAGACCGGCTCCGACTGGGATTTGCTTATGCAGATGCATAGCTACCGGGGGAATGGAGCAGTCTTTTGACAGCAATTCCCACGCCTTTACGCAGAGGTTTTGGTTCAGATCGTCTTCAAACCGAATTCCGGACTGAGAAAATTCGAGGGGGATATTCTTGCCTGGGAGCCGATGTATTTCTATTATATCACATAAACCAACGGGGTACATCACAGAGCGTAACTCGTGAAATCCGTCCGGTCTGCGTTTAAGGACCTGTAGTCCCAGATTGATCTTGGCCGGTGAAAAATATATCATGTATCCTAAAGATATAGCTTTTTCAACATTTGTTAATTAAAACTTTGAGGCCTGTGTGCAAAAGTAGACGGGAAGGGTCAGGAAGAGCTCTGGGTCTATTCTTACCTTTACACCCCAAATTGGAAACATATGGCGAAACAACCGTACAGCAGCCCGAAAAAGAATCCTGCCATGGCCATGGATTATGGCAAAATCCCCCCACAGGCCCTTGATCTTGAGGAAGCTGTTCTTGGAGCCATTATGCTTGAAAAGGATGCAATTCTTTCCCCAGTCCCTTTCCCGGGAGGAAAAGCCCATTGACCTGCTTACGGTCACCGAAGCACTTCGGAAGGAAGAAAAACTGGAAGAAGTAGGGGGCGCGGTATATATTTCACAACTAACCGCTAGAGTCGGTTCAGCGGCCCACCTGGAGTATCATGCGAGGATTGTGGCCCAGAAGTATATTCAACGCGAGCTAATAAGGGTTTCATCCGACATTCAGGAACGTGCTTTTGACGAAGGTTCGGATGTTGATGATCTTCTGGATTTTTCGGAAAGAGAACTGCTGAACATTGCCGAAGGTCATATTAAGAAGGAAACCATAAAGCTAAATAACCTGATTAAAACAGCTCTCGAGCAGATCGAGGAGGCAGGGAAGAGGGAGGATAGTTTAAGTGGTGTTCCTTCCGGTTTTACACGGCTGGACAGGTTGACCTCCGGTTGGCAGAAGTCTGACCTGATCATTCTGGCGGCACGGCCCTCCATGGGTAAGACGGCCTTCGTACTTTCCATGGCCAGGAATATGGCAGTGGACCACAGCCGCCCCGTGGCTTTTTTCTCCCTGGAAATGTCATCAATTCAGCTGGTCAACAGGTTGATTATTGGCGAAACCCAGCATACATCGGATAAGATCAGGACTGGAAGACTGGAGAATTATGAATGGGAGCAACTGGAATATAAGATTAAAGACCTGGAAAAAGCCCCTGTATATGTGGACGATACCCCGGCTATTTCCATTTTTGAATTCAGGGCCAAGTGCAGAAGGCTGAAGCAGAAGTATGATATTCAGGCTGTAGTAATTGATTACCTGCAGCTTATGACCGGCTCGAAGGATTCAGGGAGCCGGGAACAGGAAGTCAGTAATATCTCCCGTTCTTTAAAAAGTGTTGCAAAGGAACTGGACATTCCGGTTATTGCCCTTTCCCAGTTGAACCGAAGTGTAGAAATGCGTTCAGGCAACAAGCGCCCGCAGCTTTCAGACCTTCGGGAATCAGGTGCCATTGAACAGGATGCCGATCTGGTGCTTTTCATACACCGTCCAGAATATTATGGCATTGATGTGGATGAGGAAGGAAACTCGCTTAAGGGGGTTGCAGAAATTATTGTAGCGAAACACAGAAACGGCCCCACGGGAGATATACAATTGAAATTCATAAGGGAATTTGCCAAGTTTGTAGATATGGACGACACCCTTGCCATGGTGGATGATGAGGAAAATGGTTTTATCGTCTCCTCAAAAATGAACCATGAGGGTGAGGACCTTACCAATAATGATATTGGAACGAACCAGGGCTTTGATGACCCGGTACCCTTTTAAATAAAAGAGCCCGTATCTTCTGATACGAGCTCTTGGAAATATATGGATTTAAATTATGGGGTCATAACTTAGAAAGGAGCTGTCATCCAATCTTCCACGAACAGGTCCATTTCA
>JARRQC010000374.1:0-1469 GCA_037382165.1 bacterium
ATACATAGCTATGCTGATGGTAAAATTGAAGATACCGGCCCACTCACTCAGAAAAGGATGGAAACGGTTGATGAAGAATTCCTGGATGCAGCCATTAAGTTCATTGAAAATGCCCACGAACAAGGCAAGCCTTTTTTTGTGTGGTTTAGCGCTACCCGTATGCATGTCTGGACACGCCTGAAGCCAGAAAGTGAAGGGGTGACAGGTATTGGATTATATCCTGATGGCATGGTGGAACATGATAAGCATGTCGGTATTTTATTGGCCAAACTGGATGAATTGGGAATAACAGATAACACCATGGTGATGTATTCGACAGATAACGGAGCAGAAACTTTTACATGGCCCGATGGTGGTATTACTCCCTTCCATGGTGAAAAAGGATCCACCTGGGAAGGCGGTTTCAGGGCACCCTGCATGATCCGTTGGCCGGGCGTAATTGAGCCGGGAACCGTTTCAAACGATATTTTTTCTCATGAAGACATGATGCCTACCATACTGGCGGCAGCCGGAGTGCCGGATGTAAAAGAAAAACTACTTACCGGTTACGAGGCCAATGGCAAAAATTTTAAGGTACACCTGGATGGATTCAACCTCTTGCCCTATTTCAAAGGCGAAGTTGAAGAATCACCACGAGAAAGCATTTTCTATTTTGACCAGGGAGGCAATCTGAATGCATTGCGTGTCAATGAGTGGAAACTCCATTTTACAATCCTTGAAGGGCCAATTAATGAAGCCGTTCGGGTGAAAAGAGCCTGGCCAATTATCATCAATCTCAGGGCTGATCCCTACGAGATCATGTGGGAGGAATCACAAATGTATATGCGCTGGATGGCGGACAATATGTGGACATTTGTGCCTGCGCAAACCTTTGTTGCTGAATTTCTTGGAACATTCAAAGATTTTCCCCCGGTAAGGGGGTCTTCCCTGAGTGTTGACAATGTGCTGAAACAAATGTTGGAGCAAAATCCGACCAGAAAATAACGGAAATTCAAACTTAGCAGCAGGAAAGGCATACCATCCTTTCCTGCTGTTTTGAATTGATGGGCATTATGGCATAAAAGAAAACTAAATTTATCTTAAAATATGAAAACACGATTATTCATTTTATTGGTTATTCTTTTCAGTATTTCATGTTCGAATGAAAGCAAAAAAGAAGAAAACACAACTGATAGAAGCAACTGGAACCATTTAACCGAATTGGAATTTCCCGAATCATACCCCACCGACCAGGCCACAGAGATATTGTATGACGAAGTTCTTTTCCAACGCGCCTGCCAGGTCGTTATCTGGTCTCTGCCAGCTACCGCTTTATGGGCTATGAAGAAGGGCTCGGAAGCTGAGTTTGGTGAGGGTTCCAATGTCTTTCCTATTTGGAAGGATCGTCTTAGCGCCGAAACCATCGTTAGCACACCGAACTCTGATGTAGTTTATGGAATGGGTTATCTTGATTTAAAACTGGATGGTCC
>JARRQC010000374.1:1494-2746 GCA_037382165.1 bacterium
AAAACTGGATGGTCCTACAGTTATCGAAGTGCCACCAAATCTCCAGGGTATTCTTGATGACTTCTGGCATCGTCCACTTACCGATGTTGGATTTGTTGGTCCTGACAAGGGAGAAGGTGGGAAATACCTGATTCTGCCTCCTGACTTCGAAGGAGAAGTTCCTGAAGGTTATTTTACATTCACATCCAGAACCTACAACGTATTTGTATTCTGGCGTGCTTTCCGCGATGAGGATGGTGGTACAAAAGAAGGGGTTGCTCTGATGGAGCAGACCAAAATCTATCCGCTCAGCAAAAAAGACAACCCACCTGCAATGGAATTCCCGAACGGTACCGGTAGGGCAGCGAACATGCTCTACCCTCAGGACTATAGTTATTTCGAGGGGCTAGCTGATTTTGTAAACAACGAATACGTCGGTCCGGAAGATTGGTCGATGCGTGGAATGATGGCTTCTTTAGGAATCATCAAGGGATAGCCATTCGCACCTGACGAGCACATGAAGTCGATTCTCGCCGCAGGAGCTAAAGTTGGTATGAAAATGGCTCAGGCCTTGCGTCACGGCGACAAACTTCCGAATACCCTTTATTACGAAGATCGCCAGTGGCATAACGTTCTCAACGTCCTGGACGTCGAATTCAAACAGGACACCTACATCGACATCGATGCCCGTATGGGGATGTTCAAAATAGGCTATTCTATCAGCCCGGCGATGGTAATGAATATGGTTGGTAAGGGATCCAAGTATCCGTTTGCTTATCGTGATTCCGATGGAAACCACCTATCCGGCGGCTCTTCCTATAAACTCCACCTTCCTCCCAATGTCCCTGCTGCGAACTTCTGGTCAGTGACTCTTTACGACGGCTATAACGCATCAGGACTCAAGAACGGGCAACAGTTTCCATCGATTGGTTCACTTGACGATTTAACTTACAATGAAGATGGCTCTGTAGATTTATATTTTGGGCCAGAATTACCTCAAGGTGCACCGGAAAATAACTGGCTAAAAACAGTTCCCGGTAAGGGTTGGTTTACATTGCTTAGGTTATACAGTCCTACTCAGGCATTTTTTGATCAAACATGGAAACCGGGTGATTTTGAGAAAATAGATAAATAACTAACCATTATATCATGAAGGTCCAAAAATTTATATCGTGATGGTAGGCAGAGTGCTGAATAAAAAGGCGAAAGATATTCATTAGAAAGGTTAAAAAATATTTTTATAACAACATCAAATAATTAAAGATGAAAAAAC
>JARRQC010000375.1:0-2863 GCA_037382165.1 bacterium
AACTTGTCAGCAAACGCTATCTGAAGATGAATGGCAGCATCAGCGACCGGAGGGTGGAGATTGAAGAGGAGGGAACAAGAGAAGCGGACCTGACCGGTAACATTATCGTGGATGTTTCCCTTGAGTTTGATGGCTTCCCAGAAATTGTCATGTTACCTGTTTTCATGACGGACGAGGATGGCAACTCTGAATTAGCAGCTCTGAACTTCGAGGATATTCTTGTCCCCGCCATGAGTGATGCCCCTGATACCATCTATGCGGAGCTGAGGCTTGAATATATTTATCGTCATGTGGCGTCGGGATGGCGCACCTATGCTGAGTGGGATGATAAAGTGGAATATTACCAGGGCAGTGTAGTGAAAAAGGTGCCTTTATTCTTAAAAAAGGATTATCTGCCCTCATTTTACTGTATAGGTTTGGAAGAGGAAGATAAACCTGCTTTGAAGGTGAAATTGAGTCCGGAAAAGGAATACCTGCTCCAGTTCAGAGAATATCGTGATGCGAGTCGTTTTCTGGCCTGGTTGCAACACCCGTCCCGCCGGGTGGACGAGGCAGTTCTTGTCGGCCTTAAAAAGCTTTTCTATAAGGGTGAGCCCGTTACACCGGGGGAGGTACTTGAGAATCGCCTGAAGATAATGCCGGTCTATTAGTCCACTATTTTCCCCCGTACCAGAATCCCCGGTTCCAGCTGTGCTCCCGCAGCCGTACCAGGATGTCATCCGATAAGCCGGGGAGTTCAGAAACGGAGGTATTCATCTCTGCCTGCTTCTTATTCCGTATCCCCGGAATCACTGTGGATACAGCCTCATGCGAAAGGGCAAATTTCAATGCCAGTTCAGGCATAGTATAGCCGCTGTCCTTAAATTCCTTTTTAATTTCCTCAGTACGTTTGACCCCCCTCTCCAGGCGGTCGCCGGCGTAATAATTACTTCTGAAATCGTCCGGGCCGAATGTTTCCATGCCCGTATATTTCCCGGTGAGTACTCCTTCATCGAATGCTACCCTGATAATTATACCCGTACCGGTTTCCCTGGCAACCGGGAGAAGCTGGGCAGCCGGTTCCTGTTCAAAGATGTTATAGATAACCTGTAAAACATCCACCATCCCTTCACGCATTAACTGTATGACACAATTCTGATCATGTTCGGGAGTCGAAATACCAATCTGTTTGATCAGGCCTTCCCCTTTCATTTTTTGTAAAATTTTTAGAGCCAGAGGATTATCATTCCACGCCCTGGTCCAGGTATGAAGTAGAAGTACATCCAGGCTCTCCAGCTGCAGGTTGCTTAGCCGTTGCTCCACATTTTCACGCAAATATTTTTCTGAATAGCGGTCTTCAATTTTGCAATAAGGCGAAGGCGGCCACTTTCCGTCGGCAGGAGGCGTCTTAGTACATACATAAATCCGTTCCGCGCGGGACTTCATGAACCCTGTCCATTGCACTTTCAAGAGCTTCCTGAGAGTCTCTTTCCGATTGAGCACCCCAGCTGCCACCGATGGCCCAGGCCCCAAAACCGATTTCTGAAATCTCCGGACCATTCTTCCCTAATTTGCGTGTTTTCATAGCCTTCAGTTTTTTTATAAATCTCAGGGATTGAACAGAATTCTCCAATTTGAATTTTTACTATCTTTCCGGTCCGTCTGAGAATCCAAATTTTGCATGTCTTATGAATAAACCGAACACCTTTTCCAGAAGATCTTTTTTTAGAAATGCCGGGCTGGGCACTGCTGCAGTGGCTGGCATGCCTCTGCTGCTTCAATCCTGCGCGCCGGCATCAAATGATAATATCCCCAACTTTTTTTCAGAAGGCGATGTGGTCCTTTTCCAGGGCGATTCCATTACGGATGCCGGAAGAAACAAACGTCAGGAACTTCCCAACAATGCCTGGTCCTTCGGCATGGGTTATGCCAATCACATCGCCTCCTTCCTGCTTGAGATGTTGCCGGGCAAGGATCTGACCATGTACAACCGCGGCATAAGCGGGAATAAGGTATATCAGCTTGCCGAACGCTGGGATAAGGATTGCCTTGAGCTAGAGCCTGATGTGTTGAGCATCCTTATTGGAGTCAATGATTACTGGCATTTTCGTAACGGGGAATATGATGGTACCCCTGAGATCTACGAGGAGGATTTCCGAAGCCTGCTCACCCGGACCAAAGATGCTCTTCCGGATCTTAAACTGGTCATCTGTCAGCCTTTTATCCTTACCGGGACCAGCGCTGTGGATGAGTCGTGGGTGGAACCTTTCAGTGCTTACCAGGGCATAGCGAAAAAGATATCTGATGAATTCGGAGCAGTCTGGGTTCCTTTCCAGGAAGCCTTTGACAGGGCCATTGAGCTGGCCGATCCGACCTACTGGGCGTCCGACGGGGTCCATCCTTCCATGGCGGGTGCCCAGTTAATGGCCAGGACCTGGCTGGAAGCGTTGAATACAGCCGTCTCCTGAGCCCCTGCCAGGCTATTGAGCTTCCCTGTATTCCTCCTGTAATTCCGTGAAAATCTCCTTTACGGTAGAGATCTTTTTGATCCTGCCCGCATTAGAGCCCACAAAGGCAAATCCGTCCTTCAGGTTTCCTTTAAAGGCGGACAGCAGGGCCTCGGATATACAATACAGAGTCGTTTTAGGATTGCATGAGCGAATGCAGTTGTGCTTGCAAACGGCCGGTCTTCGGCGGCCTTCACCGGCGTCCTGCAGAAATTTGTTGAAGATACTGCGCCCGGGCATGCCCACCGGGCTTTTAATGATTTGAATGTCCTCTTCATTTGCATCGACCACAGCCTGTTTGAATTCGTCTGAAGCATCGCACTCCTCAGTGGCCACAAACCTGGTTCCTAGCTGTACACCGGAAGCCCCACGTTTCA
>JARRQC010000375.1:2870-3627 GCA_037382165.1 bacterium
ACTACTTTGTTAAACTTTTCTTTGATGTCACCGGCCACTTTTACCACTTCCTCAACCAGGTTTTCAAGATTGTTGCCAACATCTTCCAGCGCATTGGCTTTGAATCCCAGGTGACCACCTGCTTTTGGGCCCTCAACGACAAATGCATCCGGCAGGTAGTTATAATTCTGTTGCCACTTTTGGGTGATGATACTTGCAGCTCTTCCGGAAGAGACAATAGGAACCAGCTTGGTTTTACTTTCTTTGGTCAGGTAAGAGGGTAGGTCGAGTGGCAGTCCGGCACCTGAAAAAATGATATCAATACCTTCTTCAACAGATGTTTTCACCATATCTGAAAAATCTGTCAGTACCGACATGATATTTACCCCCAGCACTCCTTTTGTCATGATTCGTGCTTTGCGTATTTCACGTCTGACACCTTCAATATTTCCCTTCCTCCATCCGAGTTTGTTTTGGATTCCAGTTTGACCAATCCCCACGGTGGAAATTATACCTACACCTCCCATATTGGCTACCGAGGATGCTAATCTTGACAGGGATATACCAATACCCATGCCTCCCTGTATAATGGGTACACGGATTTTCAGGTCTCCGATATTGATTGCTTTCATGCCTGCAAGCTTAAATGAGTCACAAATGTACTCTAATAATTTACCTATATATAAAATAGGGATGAATTAACATACTCAGGGATGGTTTTATAAAAGGCTTCTATCATTGTGTATGATGAAAATGAATTGCAACAGGCCCTTTCCGG
>JARRQC010000376.1:0-3269 GCA_037382165.1 bacterium
ATACCTGACCGCATCGTCTGTTCAGGTATTCTGCTCCTCCAAATAACCAAACCAATTTTTCTTTGGTGTGTTTATTGAGCTCAGAATCAAGCTCTACGGCGATGGTAGCATGATTCGGAATCCGGAAAAAATAGATCATCAAAACAACTGTTTAAGGCGTGTGTTCTCTGTGATGCTGCAAAGATAGCCTAATGGTTGGTTATGGCCCTTCCGGCTTCGATGAATGAATGAAGACTTTTTTAACATATGGGCGGAAATAGATATATTTATCCAGAAACCAATGTTAACCTGAATATGATCCAACAAAATTTCATCCAGCTTTACACGCAAAGCTTTCGTCAAAACTGGGACCTTCCTGCGCTTTCTGACTATCAGGGAGCCACCTACACATATGGTGATGTGGCCAGGCAGGTAGCCAGGTTGCACCTGATCTATGAAGCTTCAGGAATTAAGAAGGGGGATAAGATAGCGGTCTTTGGGAAAAATTCGGCCCACTGGTGCATTTCTTTCATGAGCGTGATTACCTATGGAGCGGTCGTGGTGCCTATCCTGTCTGATTTCAGACCGAACGATGCCCATACCATATTGAACCACTCCGATTCATTGATGCTCCTGGTGGACAAATCCATCATGGAGACCCTGTCAGAAAAAGAGATCAAGGGAATTAAGTCTATTCTCTCCCTGGATAATTTTGAAATCCTCTCTTCAAAACCGCTGGTGAAGTTTACTAGCGCGGTGGAAAGCCTGGATGAAAGGTTTGACAAGAAATACAGCCAGGGTTTTAGGAAAGAGGATATCCATTACGCAACAGTAGACAACAGTGAGGTGGTTGAGATCAATTACACTTCCGGAACCACAGGTTTCAGCAAAGGGGTGGTGCTGTCGGCCAACAGCCTGGCGGGAAACATCGATTTTGCCATTCGCTCTATTGAATTGAATGCAGGTGAGCGGATGTTGGCCATCCTTCCCCTGGCACACTGTTATGGTTGCGCGTTTGATTTTCTTTTCCCCATGGCTGTGGGTGTACATGTGACCATTCTGGGGAAGCTCCCTGCCACACCGGTGATCTTGAAAGCATTCTCGGAAGTACGTCCCCATCTGATCATGTTTGTTCCCATATTTTTTGAAAAGCTATACAAAAAAAGGGTCTTACCCACATTACAGAAGGGGTCCATGAAAATCCTCACCCGGATACCGGGGATCAATGGGATCATATACGGCGCCATTCGGAAAAAATTGTTTGAGTCTTTCGGCGGAAATTTCCGGGAGGCAGTACTCGGGGGAGCCGCCTTAAGTGCAGAAGTAGAGGCATTCATGAAGAAGATTAAGTTTCCCTTTACCATCGGATATGGAATGACCGAATGCGGTCCGCTGATTTCCTATGAAGGGCATGCCACCACGCGCGAAGGATCGAGTGGGAAGATCCTCGATATCATGGGTGAGGGGTGAAAATCTGATGGAAGGGTATTACAAGAACGAGGAGGCGACGCGGGCCACCATCGATTCAGAGGGATGGCTCCATACCGGAGATCTCGGGGTGACCGACAGCGAAGGCTTCATTTATATCAGAGGACGGAGCAAGAGCATGTTGCTGGGTCCCTCCGGACAGAATATTTACCCCGAGGAGATTGAAGCCAAACTGGTTAATATGCCTTATGTGAACGAAGCAGTGGTTCTGATGAACAGCAACCACAGGCTGGAAGCACTGGTGTATCCCGATTATGAACAACTGAAAGCCGACGGGGCAGAAAAGGAACTGGCAGCCAGGCTGGAAGAGAACCGCAAAAATTTGAACCAACAGGTATCCTCTTATGAAGTAGTGGTGAAGATCCACGTCCACGACAAGGAGTTTGAAAAAACCCCAAAGCGAAGCATCAAGCGGTTCCTCTACCAGCTGGAAGAATAGGCTGCCTGGACCTCAGGTTGAGCTGCAATGATCAGTACCGGGTGGTCCCTTTCCACACCCTGGATGCACCCGGAGCCACCAGGAAACCGGAATAGTTAAGCTTGCCGGGCCAGGTAGAACTGACTGTGGCATCGGCTCTGCCGTCGCTGTATACTACCATTTGTACATCATAACTTCCGCCCGGAGAACGGAGGTAGTAGGTGACCGTGTAACTCCCATTCTTTTCGTTCAGCTTATATGAATAATTCGACACGGTTCCCTGTTCGGTGATTCCCCCTACTCCGTTGCGGCCCACATAGGAATTGCTCCCTACCTGCAATACCCCTTCCAGGGAATCGACGGCAATGAAATTAAGCGTCGCCGGGACATTGACTGTATTCCCGCGCCTGTCCCTGAGCCGGTCCGCTTCCAGCACAAAACGCTGGCCTTCCACCAGAATTTTGGTGATGGCAGCCTTGGCTGCTGATTCCTTGGCCTTCTGCTCTTGTTTGAGTTCCTTTTCGAGCTTCCTTTGCTCCTTTCTGCTCATCTCCTGAGCGGTCAGGGGAATTGACAGGAGCATGGTAACAATGAAGATGCTTATTATTTTCATGGCTTTTACGTTTATTATAGCTTTTTCAATTTTTAAATAAATTTACCACAAATAACATTCCAAAAAACAATGTTTTTAGGCCATTTAATTCTTTTGACCCTATATTATTAATGGGCCCATTGTTTAAACTGCAATCACCATGATAAAGCCGATCAACAGATTCATTCCCATCACCTTGCTGACACTGCTAGTGGCCACCGGATCTGCCCGTGCACAACCGGTTAAAGATACGATTTTCTCAAATGCATTGAAAATCAATGTTGCCGCCGGTTTTTTGCGGAACGTATCCCTTTTTTATGAAAGAAATTTCAGTACAGGAGGTATCAGGGGATTATCTGTGGCACCGGAGGTCCGGTATCATTTCAATATATGCGATTGCGGAAGACATACTGGATTATATGCCGGGATATACAGCAAACTGACCTGGCTGTATGGCGATCTCGTATTCAAATACTGGAACGAAACCCGCTACATCGATGTGGGAGGAGCAGGTGATTTGAAGGAGCTGGGATTTGGATTGCAGCTGGGATACCAGTTTGTCCTGTGGAAACGAATGGTGGTGGACCTGTTTTTCATGGGTCCGCGGACTTCTTTCCAGAAGCTCACCATGAATGTGGATTCTGACTTTGCCGATGAGGTGATCCCGCAAATCGAGGAAGAGCTCAACAGGCGTTTAGAGGCACTCGGGCTCGATCCGGTGGAGATACCTGTCTCCCCGGAGTTCACCTTAGATTTCAGGTTCAATAATTTCAGGTACGGGATCGGGATCGG
>JARRQC010000377.1:0-2678 GCA_037382165.1 bacterium
CTCCCCTTCAATCGCGTTTCCTACAAGTCGTTAGAGTTTTCTAACTCCTCTAACTAACCCCTAACTATTAACTCCTAATACTCGCGCAGCGAGTAACATTACATGTTTTCTTTCAGCGTCTTCACCCGGTTGTAATCATCCATCATCTGTTCCTTATAATAGATCCTTTGAAGCAGATCCAGGGTTTCAAATTGAACTGTAGGATTATCCATATTCAATTCAAACGCCTTCTCCAGTACCGGGATGGCAGCATCATATTTTTCTTTTCCAAGTTCATTCAGCCTGGCCGTCATCGCTTCCTCAGTTTCGGTAGCTGCCCTGTCGTAGAAATCTGCACCCGGCAGGTAATAAATATATCCCACGTCATACCAGATGTAGAAGATGCTCGGATCCAGTTCACCAGCCTTGTTATAGGCTTCAATGGCCTGGTCGATATATTCGACTTCCTCTTTGTTGATCAGCATCCTCCCTTTCCAGTAATAAGCCTCAGCCATTTCAGGGCTCTGCTGTATCACGCCATCCATGAATTCCAGTCCCTCATCAATTTCACGCATCTGAATATAGGTATCGGCGATATTGGCAATTACATTGACAGTATCCGGATACTTTTCATAAGCCTCTTTCAATATGGCGAGTGCGTTAACCGTGTCACCTACAGACATATAATCCATCTTGATCTGCAAATATGTATTCGGACCTCCGAAATCCGCATCGGCCAACTGGGTATAATATTCGATGGATTTCTTGTATAGCTCCTTGTTACCTGTTTTCTCAGCAATTTCGCGGGCGATGATCCCCGAATACTGGACCATGAGGGTATCAAACTCCCCTGCAATCAGATCCAGGTCATTGATGGTGAGAACATTCTCAAACGCATCCAATGACTTATCATAACTCTCTTTATAATAGTAATTTACTCCCTGTCTCTTCAATTGATTCTTTAATTCAATCAGGTTATCCTTGGCTTTATTCCCGAGCTTGTCTTTTTCATCCAGTTCCAGGGCTTTCAGGTAGGCCTCCATGGAAACAGCGAGCGGATCTTCCACGATGGGATCTGTCTTGATCCACTCCTGGAGCGCACTGTTGACAAAGATATACTTGATGTGATCATAGATGTATGTCTCCTGAAGGTCACCTTCAATGGTTTCGGTCTCTATGCTATTGGGTTCACCATAGAACAGCACCAAAGTCGAAGGCTGCATGCCCTCCGTGATCTGTTCAAGTCCCAGCATAAATACATCCTGGAACAACTCTCCACGATCAAACCATGTTTTGGCCTTAACGTTCTTCTTCGGGTTTTGGATATCTTCATTGCTTTTGTCCACCTTCTTGCTGACTGAATTGTAATTCAACAGGATAGGTGCAGTTGCACCTTCCTGGGCATTCAGTGTGGCGACTGCGGAAACAATAAGTACCAGTGTGATCAATTTTTCTGAATTTGTTCCGATTCCTCTTCTTCTTCATTGGAAGGCACCTGTGTGGCCGCAGCGATCTGATCCCCATCTCTAAGGTTTATTAGCCTGACTCCCTGCGTATTACGCCCCATAACCCGGACACCCTTCACCGCAAGTCTGATGGCGATTCCATTCTGGGTAATAATCATCAGGTCATCCTCATCGGTCACTGCTTTGATGGCAATCAGATCCCCGGTTTTATCCGTTATGTTAATGGTTTTCACTCCCTTTCCGCCCCGGTTGGTAAAACGGTAATCTTCCAGAATCGATCGCTTACCAAAACCATTCTCAGAAATCACGAGAATATCCTTCTCCCCTTTCTTGGCAGTGACGATACCAACTACCTCATCTTTAGCACCTCCCAGGGTTATCCCTTTTACACCCGATGCAGTCCTTCCAACGGGCCTTACGGTCTCCTCATGGAAACGGATCGCTTTTCCCGAGCGTACTGCTAACATCAATTGCATATCCCCGTCGGTGAGTCTTGCATCCAGCAAAGTATCACCTTCCCTGACAATGATAGCATTGATTCCGTTCTGCCTGGGGCGGGAATAGGCTTCCAGCCTCGTTTTCTTAATGATTCCTTTCTTGGTGGCCAGGACGATAAAATTATGATTGATATACTCCTGATCCTTCAGGTTCTTCACATTGACGAAGGTCTTTACTGTATCTTCCGATTCTATATTGATCAGGTTCTGAATGGCCCTTCCTTTGCTTGACCTGGTACCTTCAGGGATCTGGTAAACTTTCAGCCAGTAGCATTTCCCATTTTCGGTGAAAAAGAGAATGGTGTTGTGCATGCTGGCCACAAACATATTGACCATGAAGTCCTCCTCACGGGTGGTGGAGCCTTTCGCTCCAACCCCTCCCCTGTTCTGCGTGCGGAATTCATGAAGCGGGGTCCGCTTGATGTAACCGAGCTTGGAAATGGTGATCACCATATCTTCATCGGCATAGAAATCGTCCGGATCAACTTCCCCTTCATCCGGTACCATCTCGGTTTTTCGCTCGTCCCCGAACTTCTCCTTGACCTCCAGTAGCTCATCTTTGATGATTTTCATCCTGAGCCCCTCATCCGCAAGAATTTCGCGATAGTACTGGATCTGCTTCATTAATTCATCATACTCAGCGCGCAATTTCTCCCGTTCGAGCCCCACCAGACGCTGGAGCCTATTTACCACATGGCCATCCATGGAACCGCGATAAACAAACGTGATAATTGAG
>JARRQC010000378.1:0-2541 GCA_037382165.1 bacterium
TTGTGTGGCATATCCCACATAGGAGAATACCAGGACCGCGTTTTCACCGGGTACGGTGATGCTAAAATTTCCATCGCTACCGGAGATTTCACCGATGGAGGTTCCTTCGATCACAATGTTCACACCTGGGAGAGGTTCACCCGTGGAGGCATCTGTGACCTGTCCGGTGATTTCGAGCTCCTGCTGGAGAGGGACAAAGATATTCGAGGAGGGGATTGATATATTGGGAGGGATCGATGCTGAAACCAGACAAACATGCGCGAACAGTGTTACTAATATCATCGTCAGCTTAGACAGAGTATCCCATTCAGATCTTTTGAAGGAACAGAACCTCGGGTTTGGTTTCATTTGCCGGATAGTTTTTGTTTAATTGGGAACATATAGAGCAAGTTATGCCTCTTTATTCAAAGAAACTAATACAGATATTGATTTCTGTGGAGGAATTGTGTTAATCGGTTGCTCCCGGGCGCTTTTTAAAAAGCATTGGAACTTTCACGAAGGTTCAAGGCAAAGTCCTGACACATATTCGTAACTGAATTCATTTTCAGTGCTAGTTTGGAAGTGGTGCGTAACGTATCTTGTTCCTGGGAATTGATAAAATCATGTCAGATAACTCCAATAGACTATCGCGATTCTGGCAGGAGCTTAAAAGGCGCAAAGTCATTTACGTGATCACGGTTTACGCTTCAGGATCTTTTGTATTGATTGAACTGGTGAATAATGTGCTGGAGCCGCTGAATCTGCCGGAGCACTTGTCCACTATTGTGATCATCTCCCTGGTGATTGCCTTTCCGATTGTGGTGATCCTTTCCTGGATCTTTGATGTGACTCCCAAAGGATTGGAAAAAACCAAACCTGCGGATGCAGTAGAGGAAGAGAAGGAAGAGGTCGTTGTGACTTCCCATGCCTGGCGGATTGCCACCTATGTTAGTGTGGTGATCATCGCCGGACTGATCCTGTTCAATATTTTCACACGGACCGGGCTTAGTGCGGAAGTGATTGAATATGGTAAATCCATTGCGGTGTTGCCCTTTGTGAACGACAGCCCCGCCCAGGAGAATGAATTCTTCATCAACGGGACCATGGAGTCCATCCTCAATAACCTGTGCAAGATCAAGGATCTGAGGGTTGTCTCCCGCAGTTCCGTTGAACAATACAGGGATACGATAGTTCCCATTCCGGAAATCGCCAGGGCCATGATGACTGGTTATATACTGGAGGGTAGTATGCAGAAGATAGGCCAGCATATCAGAATAACCGTACAGTTGATCGACCAGAACGACAGACACGTATGGTCAGAACAATACGACAGGGAAATTGAAAAACTGGAAGACCAGTTTGCTTTACAGAGTGAAATTGCAGAAATGGTTGCCAGGGAAATTCATGCGGTGGTTACCCCTGAAGAAAACAAACGGTAGAGCATTTGAACTATATCAAAGGGGATTTGACGAATTTATTCATTTTTTATACAATGATGACCGGGAACATCTTGCCAAGGCTGAAGTTCTGTACCGAAGAGCTCTTGAATATGATTCTACATATGCGGATGCGATGTGTGGTATCGCTGTTGTTTATAATAATACAGGCAGATTTGATTCATCTCTGATCCTGGCCAATAAGGCACTTTCCTACGACGATCAATCAGACCTTGCATATCTTACACGGGGAATCTACTATTTTCAAAAAGGGGACCATGAAGCAGCGCTGGAAAATCTCAATAAGTCTTTAGATATCAATCCCAATTTTACTCCAGCATTCGTATTTAAGGCGAATACGTATAACTGGCTTGTCTATGATTATGTGCAGGCGATTGAAAACTACGAGGAAGCTATTCTACGAGACAGGGATATGGCCAGGTCGGAAATAAACCTTTATTCTGTGTATGAATATCTGGCTTTTTCCTATGTCAGTGCGGGATTTGGAGAACAGGCAAAACCCTATTTTATACCGCGGCTTGTCTTTGATGGAGATTCTGCCGGATATTACCACAAACTCGCCTTAATTGAACGATGTTTGGGGAACTACCAGAGGGCTGATTTGCTTTATCTTAGAGCTTACGAACTGGACACAACCTATCTTCCTGATTTAGGGAATTATCTGTATGCCGGTCAGCTGGATGCTGCATACAGGTGGGCCGGCATATGGGAAAAGTACAGTCCGGGGTGGCATATACCTGAAAGAGCTTATTTATACTGGAATGCAGGTAAACAGAAGCAAGCCAGGGATTTACTAACACAGTTCATTAAGAGAAGGGAGCAGTCGCTCCAAGAATCCTGGCTGGGGGTAAGAAATGGAAATATGCATATGGATCTGGCACCTCTCTATGCCCTTTTAGGGAACAAGGAGAAAGCCTACCGGACCCTGGATGAACTCCTGCAGATGCAGGATAATCTTCCAGTGGAATGGGTCAACATTATTAAGCACAATCCAATGTATGACGGCCTTCGCGATGAAGAACGATTTCAGAAGATCGTTGAACATGTTGAAGCCAGATATCAGGCTGAACATGAAAGGGTCAGGAAATGGCTTGAGAAGACAGGG
>JARRQC010000379.1:0-3531 GCA_037382165.1 bacterium
CTTTCAGATTTTCACTGACCGACTCGATGGCCATGTCGGATACAGGTGTTCCATCCACCTCCAGGATAACATCACCTGCCCGGATCCATGACTTGGCAGCAGGAAAGCCTTCATACGGATCGGCAATAATGACACTCTCGCCAGACCTTCGTATCAGGGATCCTATGCCTCCATATTCCCCGGTGGTCTGAAATTTGAAATCGTCCATGTCGGATTCCGGGATGTAGGTAGTATAGGGATCCAGGGATGATAACATGGCATCAATGCTGGTGGTTACCAGATCTTCAGGATCTGTTTCATCCACATAAAACATATTCAGTTCCCGGAAAAGGGTATAATAGATATCCAGGTTCTTGACAAGTTCAAGATCTTTGTTTCGAATGGTGGTAAATCCAACGGTCAGCAGGACGATCAGTGTGCCGCCCAGCCATATATTGCGCTTCTTATTGTTCATCGCGATTTCTTTATGAATCAAACATTAAAGGAACTACAAAGTTTTAAAATATCCTGTATTATTAACTTTTTTTAAGAGAGGTGGATGGTTATCTTTGTCTCCAGAATTGCAACAAATGCCGGGCCAGGATTCCATACTGTATCAATCACGGGATTCCATACGGATTGCCGGTGAAATTTTCACCAGGCAACTGTTTGAAACCTCTTCCAGGGCGGATGGGTTGGTTTCGTCCCAGAACGGAGCGCTGATCTTCCAGAAGGTGATGGATTATCAACCTGCCTGGTTGTTTCTCTATCTGATGGTCCTGCTCGGATTTTTCGCCTGGATCAGGGTATATTACGGGAATATATATGCCCATACTGTGCAAGCCTCCACAAATTTTAAGGTCGCTGCCAGAATGTTTAAGGATAAAAGTCTGCTGCAGAATCAACTGGATAACGTACTTTATGCATCTTATTTTCTGAGTCTGGCATATTTACTGTTATTTTTGGAGGTTAAAGCGGGGATGTTCCCTTACCGGCTTCAGGGGATCCTGCTCTATTTGTTTAACCTGGCGCTTTTAATGGGAGTCTTTCTTACCAGGGTGGTTGTGATGAACCTGCTTGGGTCGTTTTTTAATCACCTGGCGCTTTTCCGGGAATACCTTTACCACACTTTCATTTTTAAAGAAGCATAACTTTCATTTTTAATAAATTAATTGGGATCTCCATTCTTCCCCTGTTATTGTTTGTGCTTTATACCCGAGGGGTATTGCAAACGGTGTTTATCTGGATCACGTTCAGCACACTGGGAGTGGTACTGGTAATGCGTATTATCAGGGGCATCGAGTTTTCTTTTAAAAAAGATATTTCAATATTTTATAAGTTTTTGTATCTTTGTGCCCTTGAATTGGTGCCACTTGTGTTGTTGTACAGGTGGCTGGAAGGTGCCCTATAAGAGATAGATAAACATAAAGGAGATCCCATGGGAAGAATTAGGAAAATCCTTGTATCTCAGCCTCAACCTGAGAATAACAAATCCCCTTACTTTGATTTAGCCACCAAACACAACCTGAAAATTGATTTCAGGCCTTTTATTCACGTGGAAGGAATCAGTGCAAGGGAATTTAGACAGGATAAAGTCGATTTGAGTATCCACACGGCCGTTATTTTCACGAGCAAAACTTCCATTGACCACTATTTCAGAATTGCAGAAGAGACCCGGACAAACATTCCGGATACCATGAAGTACTTCTGTGTTTCCGAAGCGACCGCCTATTATCTTCAAAAGTATATTGTGTACAGGAAGCGGAAGATCTTTTTTGGTAACGGTAACATTATCAGCCTGGTGGAGACCATGAACAAGCACAAGGATGAGAAATTCCTGTTGCCACTTTCAGCCGCTCATAAGGAAGAGATTCCCGTGTTGCTCAAGAAGCATAACTTTCATTTCACCAAGGCAGTCATTTACAGGACCGAATGCAGTGACCTGTCTGATCTGGCAGATGTGAATTATGACATTCTTGTGTTCTACAGCCCTTCCGGAATCAAATCCCTCTTTCAGAATTTCCCCGATTTTAAGCAAAACAATACCAAGATAGCCTCCTTTGGTGCCAAGACCGCCAAAGCAGCCGAGGAAGCGGGCCTTCGCCTGGACATTACTGCACCTCAGCCAAAGGCACCTTCCATGACCATGGCGCTGGAGAATTTCATTGTTGAACACAACAAGAATAACGGGAAATCCTAGATTCTGAGCGAATAAAAATATTGCTAACTTAAGGGGGACTTCTCCCCCATAAGTTAGCTTTCAAGAATGGGAAAATGCAGATTTCATCCCCTGTAAGGATCCTCTATCAATCGGTCCAGGAGCAAGGTTACCCGGCATTGATGGCCGTATCGATTCCAAAACGAAACTTTAAACGGGCGGTCGACCGCAACCTGTTGAAGCGCAGAATCAGGGAAGTGTACAGGAAGTACAAACCTGTTTTGTACGACCAGCTGGAGAAGGCAGGGATAAAAATAAACCTGGTAATTCAGTATCAGGCGGTCGAAATCGTTACCTATACGCTGCTGGAGAAAGGGGTTCAGAAGGGATTGGAAAAAGTGATGGAGGATCTTACCGGATAATGGTACGTCCACCGAGGCCGAGAGACAACTCCCTTTTGACCTGTTCCAGGCTCCGCAGCCGGACCATTAATTGGTGAAGGTCTTCAATATCCGCATTTTTCTCTGTATTTTCCAGTTGCTTCCTTAGATCTGAAAGTGCTTTTTCCACTACCGTCATCTTGTAGGAAAGCAGCGACTTTGGCACTTCGAGCCCCAGGTTTTCTCCAGGAAGTTCCACGTACGCTTCCTTTCGTTTCCACACCTTGCTTAGTTCATAACGGGAAGTATAGATATCCACTGCCAGTTCCCTTACAGCTTCCTGATCGTGGTAGATGAAGTGCCGTTCGGTTACTTCTTCTCCCTTTTCAATCAGGGATTTCACATCTTCAAAAACTTTCTGGTACACCAGGTTGGTAAATTCCAGTTCGTCATTTTGTATCTCCCTGATGATGTATTGGGCGACACTGATTTCGGCATTCTCCTCACTGCTTAACTGTAGGACCTGGTTTCCGAATTTCAATAAGAAATAGATAATTTCCCGCTCTTCGACCTCCGAGTAAACGTGTTCGACAAATCCTGGAACAGTAGGTTGGCGTGGTACAACCGTGGGGGGTTGATCGGGACCGGATCCCCTGCCGGCCTGGTCCATTCTCCAGCGCTGCTCCTGTCTGCGCTGCCTGATTTTATTTACTTCGTTGTAAAGCACCTGTTCTTCAACGCCGAGGAGAAGTCCGCTTTCTTTTAAGTAGATACTTCTCAGGATCCCGTCAGGGATCACTGATATGGACCTGACAATATCTGAAACCAGTTTGGCCCGTTTTATGGGATCGTGGCGGGATTCTGTCAGTAGAATTTCAGTCTTAAAAGCAATGAAATCTTTTTCTTGTTGACCAATGAATTCCAGGAATTCGGAGGAGCTGTGGGTACGGGCAAATGAATCGGGATCTTCTCCTTCCGGAAGCATCACAACCTTGACATTCATACCTTCTTCAA
>JARRQC010000380.1:0-2714 GCA_037382165.1 bacterium
TGCGGAAACGACTTTTAAAGAGTTTGCAAACTTTATCACCCCATTTACCATAGAAGGGAGCATTCCCGTGATCGATTACTGGCTGAACGGGCAAAAGGTCCGCCTGGGCATTGACAGCGGTGCAAAATCAAATATCCTGGACAGCTCTATTGCAGCTGCTCAAACCCCTGACATGATCATGGCCAGCGAACCAATTGCTTTAGCCGGGGTCAATGCTTCTGTTATCAGGTCTGAAATGATCACACTCTATAATGAAGATGCACTGAATCCGTTTGTCGCAACAAACAATTTTGTCATCGCCGACCTTTCCCATATCAGGGATTGCGGGTACGAGATCGACGGCCTGGTCGGTCCAGCGTTTTTTAAAGATTGCCTGCTTTTATTTGATTTTCAGGAAATGAAGATCTATGCCGGGTTTGCAAATTGACGCAAACCCTAATCTTTTGGGGCCAGTACCTGAAGTTTTGCGAAGCGTAAAACGATCTTCTTTTCCGGCTGGTCTTCGATCTCAGAGAAATGGATCGTGGCAATTTGCCTACCCTTAGAGCCTTCAACTGCCTTGACAGTTCCCTTTCCAAATGTGAGGTGCAGCACTTCCGAGCCCTGCTGGATCGCATCAACCGGGCTAGGGACAAAATTTGCTGGATCTGCCACAGGCTGCCTGCGGACTGTTTTTTTACGCAATCCGCCGAGAATTTTTGGTTTTGGAAAGGAGGGCCTTTCACGCAAAGATGAATTTGACTCAAAGAGATCCTCATTGATTTCCTCCAGAAAGCGGCTTGGGTCATTGTACCTGATCTGGCCGTACTGATATCGGCTTTTAGCATAAGACAATGTAAGATACCGTTCCGCACGTGTGATCGCCACATAAAAAAGCCTTCTCTCCTCATCGAGCTGATCCGGGGAACCCTGCGAAAGAAATGATGGAAAAAGGTTTTCTTCAAGCCCGACTACAAAAACAGCCTTGAACTCAAGGCCCTTGGCAGAGTGCGCTGACATCAGGGAGATATAATCCTGATCACTGTTTTCTTCATCAAGATCCGTCAGATTGACCTTCCTTCTATCGTATTGTCTTCCTTGAGCAAATCATAAATCCCGGACTTCTTCGCAATAAAAATGGCTGCGTCATATGCTGAGGAACTGGAAGCTTTGGTCTGGGCCTGACGGATCATTCTGATGAATTCATTCAGGGTTTGCGCTGCTCTTGAGGGAACATTCCCTTCATTCACTACTTCCCAGATCGATTTTCCTTCCTCGTTCGCAATATCCGTAATACTATTGATTGTGGTTTTACCAATTCCCCGGCGCGGATAATTGACAATCCTTTTAAATGCCTCATCATCTTTCGGGTTCACGATTAGCCGCATATAGGCAAGCAGGTCTTTCACTTCCTTCCTCTGATAGAATGACAGTCCGCCAAAAACACGGTAATTCAGATTATTCCGCCTCAGGCTCTCCTCAAATACCCTGGACTGTGCATTGGTCCTGTACAGGATGGCAATATCGCGATTTGCCAGGTGATACCTGTTTTTAAATTCCACAATGGCATTTGAGACCAACCTTCCTTCATCAGAATCGGATATTGCCTTCAGCAGCCTGATCTTGTGTTCACCTTCTTCATCTGTCCAGATCTCCTTTTGGATTTGCTTCCTGTTGAAAGTAATCACCTGGTTTGCGGCACTCACGATTGGTTTTGTAGAGCGGTAATTCTGTTCAAGCTTGTAAGTCGCCGTTTGTTCGAAATCCTGCTCAAACTGGAGGATATTCTCAATTGTCGCTCCGCGGAATGAATAGATGCTTTGTGCATCATCACCTACAACACACACATTTTCCGGGCTTCCGGGATATCTCACAAGCAGTTTGATGATCTGGTACTGCAAATGGTTCGTATCCTGAAACTCATCCACCAGGACATGCCTGAATCTTTGCTGATACTTTTCACGGACATTGTCCACATTCGTATAGAGAAGCCTGAACATCTGCAGCAGGAGATCGTCAAAATCCATTGCCCCTGAAGCGTAGCAGCGTTCTGCATACCTTTTGTATATCAGGTGTGTGAGCGGCCGTTGGCTTATCAGGTTTGATTTTGCCGAGGAGATGCGTGAAATCAGTGCACCAATGTTGTATTTTTTCTTGTCCAGCTTCAAGTCACGGATAATATCTGACAGCAGGCTTCTTGAATCATCCCTGTCATAAATGGTGAACGCGGAAGGGTACCCGATTTTTTCTGCCTCTACACGAAGGATCCGGGCGAAAATCGAATGGAAAGTTCCGGCCCATACCCTGTCTGATGCCTCACCTACGAGTTTTCCGATCCTTTCCTTGATTTCCCGGGCAGCCTTGTTTGTAAAGGTCAGGGCCAGAATCTGGTATGGGGGAATCTGATTCTGGAGCAAATATGCGATTCGGTAAGTCAAAACCCTCGTTTTTCCGGATCCCGGGCCAGCAATAACCATAACTGGCCCATCAATGTGCTGGACTGCATTTCGCTGGACAGAATTCAGATTTTGAAGATATGATTGCTTCGGACTCATCATGTCAGTTTATGGGAACTTCAAAAATATAGAAATAACTGATATATGACCATATCTGCGGTTCGGAAAACAGGGGGGGCATTCATTCACATGTTCAGATTGCCAAACACCTTTCTCCCATCTTTCAAGTATTTTTGCTTTCCTTAAAATTGCGGGACAGATCAATAAAGAAAATATTCA